>JBFYPS010000027.1:0-9866 GCA_041303135.1 Crocinitomicaceae bacterium
ACTGGATAGTAATTTCCGTCGATAATTCTGTTTAAGTTGATTGTAGCTTGATAAGTTACTTCAAACAATTTATCGTGGTCAAATTTTCCATCTTCAGTCACAAATTTTGGTAAAGCCAAAGAAGCTAAATTACAAACTGCAATTTCATCTGGAGCTGTATATTCAATGATTTCAGTGCACAAGTTAGAAGACTTGATAGTACCCAAATTTTGTTGGTTTGATTTTGCATTTGCAGCATCTTTATACAACATGTAAGGTGTACCAGTTTCAATTTGAGATTCCAAAATTTTGAACCACAAATCTTGTGCTTTGATTGTTTTTCTTCCTTTTCCTGCAGCTTCATATTTTGTATACAATGCTTCAAATTCAGCACTGTGAGTATCAGACAAACCTGGACATTCGTGAGGACACATTAAAGTCCAATCTCCATTTGTTTCAACACGTTTCATGAACAAATCTGGAATCCAAAGTGCGTAAAATAAATCTCTAGCACGTTGTTCTTCTTTTCCGTGATTTTTCTTTAAATCCAAGAAATCAAAGATATCAGCATGCCATGGCTCTACGTACATTGCGAAAGAACCTTTTCTTTTTCCTCCACCTTGATCAACGTAACGAGCAGTATCATTGTAAACTCTCAACATCGGTACAATACCGTTTGAAGTTCCATTTGTTCCTTTAATATAAGACCCTGTAGCACGAATATTGTGGATAGCCAAACCAATTCCACCAGCCGATTGAGAAATCTGAGCGCAAGATTTCAAAGTATCGTAAATTCCTTCGATGCTATCATCTTTCATTGTCAAAAGGAAGCAAGATGACATTTGTGGTTTTGGAGTACCAGCATTAAACAAAGTTGGCGTTGCGTGAGTGAACCAACCTTCAGACATCAAATTGTAAGTTTTGATGGCTGCTTGAATATCATTTTTGTGAATTCCAACTGAAACTCTCATCAACATTTGTTGAGGACGTTCAACGATTTCACCATTCAATTTCAAAAGGTAAGAACGCGTTAACGTTTTGAAACCAAAATAATCATATCTAAAATCTCTGTCATAAATGATGCTTGAATCCAATGTATCACGGTTTGACATGATTGCTTGGTAAACATCTTCTGCCAACAAACTTGCTGGTTGATTCGTTTTAGGATCAATGTAATTGTACAAATCTTCCATCACTTCAGAGAAAGACTTTTTAGTGTCTTTGTGTAAGTTGGAAACTGCAATTCTAGATGCTAACAACGCATAATCAGGATGATCGATGGTTTTAGCTGCAGCAACTTCAGCGGCCAAATTGTCCAAATCTGTTGTAGAAACACCATCATAAATTCCTTCAATGACTTTCATCGCAACAGCTTCAGGCGAAACCAACGGATCTAATCCGTAGCACATTTTCACAATGCGTGCTGTGATTTTGTCAAATTTTACGGCCTCTTTTCTACCGTCTCTTTTAATTACATACATAGTGCGCTCGGGGTTTTTAAATGTTTAATATTATTATTTGTTTGGAATCAGAAATCTTCATCTATGGTAAAATCTTGGGTGTTTTTACCATCAAGCACGCCTGCTTTTTGGTATTCACCAACTCTTTTTTCAAAGAAGTTTGTTTTACCTTGAATCGAAATCATATCCATGAAATCAAATGGATTTGATGCATTGTAAATCTTTTCATTTCCTAATTCTTGCAACAATCTATCGGCTACAAATTCAATGTATTGAGACATTAAATCGCTGTTCATTCCGATTAATTTTACTGGCAGAGCATCTAAAATAAATTCTTTTTCAATCTCTACTGCATCCAAAATAATTTGTTTGACTTGTTCTTTACTTAATTTATTTACAACGTGATTGTTGTACAACAAACAAGCAAAATCACAATGCAATCCTTCGTCTCTTGAAATCAACTCATTTGAAAAAGAAAGTCCTGGCATCAAACCACGTTTTTTCAACCAAAAAATAGAACAAAAAGATCCTGAGAAGAAAATACCTTCCACCGCTGCAAAAGCTACCAATCTTTCAGCAAAACTTCCTTGGTCAATCCATCTCAAAGCCCAATCAGCCTTTTTGCGCACACAATCCATCGTGTCAATCGCGTTGAAAAGGTAATTTTTATCTGCAGTGTCTTTGATGTAAGTATCAATCAACAAAGAATATGTTTCAGAGTGCACATTTTCCATCGCTACTTGAAAACCATAGAAAAATTTTGCCTCCGTGTATTGTACTTCAGATAAAAAGTTCTCAGCTAAGTTTTCATTCACAATTCCATCTGATGCAGCAAAAAATGCCAAAACATGCTTCACAAAATGACGCTCATTGTCGTTTAATTTGTTTTCCCAATCAATCAAATCTGGTGACAAATCGATCTCTTCAGCTGTCCAAAAACTTGCTTCTGCACGTTTGTAGAAAGACCAAATATCATCGTGTTGAATTGGAAACAAAACAAATCTGTTTTCATTTGCTTCCAATATCGGTTCATTCTGTGTCATTTTAATGTTTTTTTTAGTTCACTATATTTAGCACATAAAACAAGATTTTGTTTTATTTTTTTGTGACTTTCTATTTTTATTTTTTCCTCAAAAATCTTTTGGAGGTAAGAATTTTTGACTGGTTGCGTAATCACCTTTCGAGGAGTACAAAAATTGTCATTTTTTATCCCTTTCGCAAGTAAAGAAATTCACAAAAATGTCATCTTTTCAACATTCACTTTTGAAACCCCTTTGCTATCAACCGATAGATGGTTTATTAACATTTTAAATAAAGATATTCACAGCCTAAAACTCTAGAATCATCGATAATATAACATTATTCATCAATCTATTGAAACTAGTTGAATTATGCTTTTTTTTCATAAATTTAAACCCAAATTTGAAAGATGTCAAGTTAAATTTTACCTTGTTTTAAACATTCAAATGTTCATAGATGAAAGAAACTTTTCAAACCCAATCAAAGGCTACATTTTTGTCCAAAAAATTACTTATTTGGAAGGAAGATTTATTACATTTGATTTATCCAGCAAGTTGTCTATGTTGTGAAAAAGAATTGACAATCGGCATGCAAAATTTATGTGACATCTGCGATGCAAATTTGAGATATACTTACTTTGAAAATTTTTTAGAACCTAGTACCTTAGACAAGCTCTTTTGGGGACGTTGTAATTTGACTTCCACTTGTGCCTTTTTACAATTCGAGCAAGATTCAAGTACTCAAGAAATTTTGCATGCAATCAAATACAAAGGCAAAAAGGACCTAGCTGAAGATATGGGCAGACGTTTTGGTCAAAGATTGACTCAAAATCAAGACAAATTTGGATCAATCGAGGTTTTGATTCCCGTGCCACTTCACCCAAAAAAGAAATTTATTCGTGGTTACAACCAAAGTGAATGCATTGCAAAAGGTATAGCCGAAAGCACAAAAACAATCGTAAATACAGAATTCTTGACAAAAGGTGTGCACACCGAAAGTCAAACAAAAAAAGCAAATCGATTTCTGAGATGGGACAACGTTTCTGATGTTTTTCATCTTGAACCCAGTAAATTAAAAGATGTTAATCATATTGCTTTGGTTGATGATGTAGTCACAACTGGTTCCACTTTAGAATCTTGTATTCAAAAAATTCACGCAGTTTTACCACATATTCAAATAACTGTGCTTAGCTTAGCAATCGCAAAATGATTGAAAAAAACATCACCCCAAAAACCCTAATTGTTGGAGCTGGCTTGGCTGGTATTTGTGTTGCTAGAAGATTGCATGAACAAAACATACCATTTAAAATAATTGATCAAGGATTAAACGAGAGTTCAAGAGTTGCTGCGGGAGTAATTAATCCTTTGGTTTTCAGACGAACCACTAAAAGTTGGCGAGTTGATGAATTATTGCCTGTTGCAGTTGAATTTTACAAACAGTTAAGCGCCGAATGGGGTAGACCATATTATGTTGCCATTCCGATCAGACGTGCATTTTCACATTTGCAAGAACAAGAAACTTGGTTAGAAAGGCAACATTGGGATGATTATAGTCCTTACATGAAAACTATTGATCAAAAAGATCAAAATTTTAAGTCTGTAAAAAATACTTTTGGGACGGGAATTGTTCTACAATCCGCATTTATTCGCACTTCGGAATTTTTGGATGATGCCAAAAAATGGTTAAAATCGAATCAACTTTTATTGGAAGAGAAATTCGCTTTTGAGGAATTTGACCCGGTAGAAGCATGTTTTAAAGGTGAAAAATTTGAATCTGTCATTTTTTGTGAAGGTTATCATGGAATCGAAAATCCATTCTTTAACTATTTGCCTTTAGAAGCAACAAAAGGTGAAATTTTGACAATCCAATCATCAGAAATTGCAGAAACTGAACTTTTAAATCGAAAATGCTTCATTTTACCTGTTGGAGAAAATAAATTTAAGGTAGGTGCAACATATACTTGGCGAAGTCCAAACACTGATTTGACAGAGGAAGCAAAAAAAATGTTGTTTGAGCAGGCAACAAATTTGGTAGATGGCAACATGGAAATTGTTGATCATCAAGCGGGAGTTAGACCAACAGTTTTGGATCGTCGTCCGTTAATAGGAACACACCCAAAACACAGTAAATTAAAGATTTTTAACGGTTTGGGAGCAAAAGGATATATGATGGCACCCTTGCTATCTAAAGAATTTGTTGCATCTTTGGCGAATAATTGTCAATTAGACAAAGAGATTGATATAGAACGATATAAAAAACGATTTATTCAGGAATGAATTTAATTGGAACAATACTAAATTATTACAAGCTACTGATAAACAAAGGTGTTTCGGTGGACTCTACTTTACACAATAAGGTCAGAATCCGCGGATTAAACTTTATGACTTTACTTTGGATTCCTGCATTGTTGCTTACTCCCATATTTTGCTTTCATGTTTCCGAATGGCTGTACGGCACAATAATGTTAGTTAGCGTTTCCTTTTTAGTCAACATTTTTGTTTTAAATCAATTGGGCTATTTTAGATTTTCAACCATCATGTATTTGCTGATTTTAAATTTCAATATTGCCCTTGTCAATGTAATCTTTGAATTTAATTTTGGCACCTATCTTTTTCTTTTCCCATTGTTTGCAAGTTTTCCCTTTCTTTTTCCTTTGCCACAAAACAGAAGTTCATTGGCCTTGATATACATTTTAATGTTGATGTTACATGGAATGAGTTTTCTGCTCGTATCACTTTACCCATCAGAACACCTAGAAATTCAACCAAATCTATTATTTACACAGTTAAATTATGGTTTTGCCTTTGCTTTAACATTAATGATTGTTTTGATGTACAGTGTTTTACAGTCTCAACAAAAATTCGAACTTGATGCCAAAATTATTATTAACGAGCAACAAAAGCAGCTATTAGAAGAAACTTTAAAGGACAAAAACATCCTGCTATCTGAAATTCATCATCGAACCAAAAATAATTTAGCGATAGTTTCTAGCATGTTGAATTTACAACGGAATCAAATTGAGAATGAGGAACTCCAGCAAATTTTATTAGATTGCTCAAACAGAGTGCATTCTATGGCAACGGTGCATCAAAAATTATACGAAAAGGAAAACTTCACCAAGATTGATTTAAAAGAATACCTAGAAGAGTTGATTCGCGATTTACAAAAAACAATATTTCCAAAAGATGTTGAAATTCAATTAATTATGGAGATTGACAGTTTCAACATTACTTCAGAAAAGGCAATTCCTTGTGCTTTAATAGTCAATGAATTAATCACCAATTCCGTGAAGCATGCATTCAAAGCGCAAGGAGGCAAATTGGAAATTAAGATCAAAAAAATTGGCAATCAAATTTTGCTCATGATTTACGACAATGGACCTGGATTTCATTTCAATGTGGAACAAAATCAATTGTCTTTAGGAATGACTTTGATTCAAGCATTGACGGAGCAATTGAATGGACAATTTGAATATAATACCAAAAATGGAACAACATTCAATCTCAGTTTCAAATTGAATTAATTATTTTTCAGCAAACTGTACACGGATTTCTTAATGTTTTCTGCCAATTGATCTGTTGGTAAATCATTATCATCATAACCAAAAGGATTTTCAATTTCTTCTGCCAAAACCTCCATACTTACTAAAACATAAAATACAAAAGTGGCGATGAAAGCTGAGAAATAACCAAAAATAGTGACAAACGCCAAAGGCATCGTTACCACATAAATAAAGATGAATTTTTTCAAAAAGAGACTATAAGAAAAAGGTATCGGTGTGTTTTTGATTCGTTCGCAAGCACCACAAGAATCCATGAAACCATTGAGGTTTTTGTCCAAAATAATGTGATCTCCATCAGAAATAATTCCAGCGTTTTTCAATTCAGAAAGGCGGTAAAACATTAACGAAACTATCGCTAGAGGCACATGAATTTCATTTTTCAATTGTTCTTTTTCAGCGGGAGAAAGATCTAAAAGATCGAAATCAACACCATTTCTCAAATGTTCCTTCATTGCAATGGCAAAATTGACCGTCATTCTTGCAAAAAAATCTTTTTCATTTTCAATTGGAATAATCGCTTTTATTTTGGCGGCGAAGTTTCTGGTATCATTTACCAATTCTCCCCATTTTCTGCGTCCTTCCCACCAGCGATCATAGGCAGTATTCGTTCTAAAAACAAGTAGCAATGAAATAACGAAACCAATTAATTGATATACAGAAACTAATTTTTCTAAAAACACAGCTTCAGGGAAAAAGTGAATTTCGATGAAAGCAATAAAAAGTGTCAACAAAATCATGTAAAGAATTTCTTTCCATAGAATTCTTAAGGTGTCACTTTTGTGGATTGAGAAAATAAGCGTAAGCCAACTTTTAGGATTGTAATTGATCATAAATAGAAATTTCGAACCCAAAAATAAGTGGATTTTATTCAAAAACGAGGAAAAAGTAGAAGAAAAAAGTGTCAAAAACGATTAAGAAATCAAAAATTCAAGGAGATTGAAAATAGAAAAAATCAAGTATCTAGTTGGTTTCTAGTTACAATTAGAAACAAAAAGTGAATTAAATCATTAATAATTTTGTTTTTTAAAGCATATATTCTTTCTTTGCAAGCTGAATTAATCATTAAAAAAATTAGAAATGTCTGATATCAAGTCAAAAGTAATCGCAATTATCGTAGATAAATTGGGAGTTGAAGAAAGCGAAGTAACTCACGAAGCAAGCTTCACAAATGATCTAGGAGCTGACTCTTTAGATACAGTAGAATTGATTATGGAATTCGAAAAAGAGTTTAATATTGCTATTCCAGACGATCAAGCAGAAACTATCCAAACGGTTGGTGATGCTGTTTCTTACATCGAGAAAAACGTATAATCTAGAAAGAAATTAATTGTTGAATTAAGACATATTCTGTATGGAATTAAAAAGAGTTGTTGTAACTGGTTTGGGAGCACTTACTCCAATTGGAAATACTGTTTCTGAGTACTGGGAAAATTTAATTGCCGGTAAAAGTGGAGCTGCTGAAATCAAACAATTCGATGCGTCTAAATTCAAAACCCAATTTGCATGTGAGGTCAAAAACTTTAATGTTGAAGACTTTATGGATCGAAAAGATGCCCGCAAATTGGATCAATTTTCTCAATACGCCATGGTTTCTGCTTCAGAAGCCATGGCTGATTCTGGTTTAATGGAATCAAATCCAAACCAAGATCGCATTGGGGTAATTTGGGGTTCAGGAATTGGAGGTTTAAAAACTTTCCAAGATGAAGCTCAAAATTTCTTTGCAGGTGATGGAACACCAAAATTCAACCCTTTCTTCATTCCTAAAATGATTTCTGATATTGCATCAGGTCATATTTCAATCAAATACGGTTTACGTGGTCCGAACTATGTAACCGTTTCAGCTTGTGCATCATCTACAAATGCAATTATTGACGCTTTTAACTTGATTCGTTTAGGAAAAGCAGATGCAATTGTTACTGGTGGTTCTGAAGCTGCAGTAAATGAAATGGGAATGGGAGGTTTTAATGCCTTGAAAGCATTGTCAACAAGAAACGATTCGCCAGAAACCGCCTCAAGACCATTTGATGCTGAAAGAGACGGATTTGTTTTAGGTGAAGGCGCTGGAGCATTAATTCTTGAAGAGTACAATCATGCCATTAAACGTGGTGCAAAAATTTATGCTGAAGTTTGTGGTGGCGGAATGTCTGGTGATGCATATCACATGACTGCACCTCATCCAGAAGGAATTGGCGCAAGAAATGTAATGATTGCTGCATTAGAAGACGCAGAAATGAATGCCAATGAAATTGATTATGTCAATGTTCACGGTACTTCTACTCCACTTGGAGATATTGCTGAAACAAAAGCGATCTTACAAGTTTTTGGAGAACATGCTTATGATTTAAACATTAGTTCTACAAAATCAATGACAGGACACTTGCTAGGTGCTGCAGGAGCAATTGAAGCGATTGCTTGTATTTTAGCTGTTAAAAATGACATTGTTCCTCCAACGATCAATCATTTTACAGATGATCCCGAATTGGATAATAAACTAAACTTTACCTTCAACAAAGCACAACACAGAACTGTAAACGTTGCTATTTCAAATACTTTCGGATTTGGTGGTCACAATACATCTGTAATAGTTAAGAAATTCAAAAGCTAAACTTTGTTCAAGCGAATATTTGCGCGATCAATAAAACGTTCCAACGAAGACCTTCGTATCATTAGATTTGTGCTTAAACGTTTCGGTTATAGACCAAAAAATTTGAGCTATTTTTACGAAGCAATCACCCATAAATCCTTCAGCAACCTTACTGAAAATCAAATTTCAAATGAGCGACTAGAATATCTAGGTGATGCCATTTTAGATGCGGTCATTGCTGAATTGTTATTTCTCCGTTTTCCAGATCAAGATGAAGGATTCTTGACAAAAATTAAATCCAAAGTCGTGAGTCGAAAAACCCTTTCTGAAATTGGAGAAGAAATGCGATTGAGGGAAGTGTTGAGGTATCACAAAGGGCGTGCGATTAATCTGGCAAGTTTGGAAGGAAATGCATTTGAAGCTATGATGGGTGCCATTTATCTGGATGGTGGTTATGATGCTGTAAAGAAATGTGTCAATCATAACATCCTTAGAAATTACGCTGATTTGAACAAAATTTTGGAAGAGGAAATTGATTTCAAATCTAAACTTTTTATCTGGAGCCAAAAGAAACATTTGAAACTAGAATTCAACGTAATTACAGAAGAAAGCGTGAATGGAAATTGGAATTATGAAATCATGGTTTCAATCAACGATACACCCTACGGAAAAGGCAAAGGAAATTCTAAAAAAATGGCTGAACAAGCAGCATCAAAGGAAACGCTGACTTTAATGGGTGAAATTTAAGTACAGAAAATAGTACTTTTCATCCAAAAATTTTGAAATATTTACACAAGCTTAACAAGTATCAATAGTCATCATTTAAATAATGACTAACTTAGCGCTGTTATTTTTTTTCATGGCCAAACAACACAAATACAATCTTACACTCGAGGCAGATTATGACTATGACATGATTGGTATTTGCTCTCATCACAGTGATTACAGGTTGGTATGGGGCTTAAATGAATTACTAAGATTGAAACTGACAAAAGCAGAAGATCTTTTTGTTGTTCACCATAAAAAAACTGGTTTTTCGCAACATAATTATTTCATTCAAAGAGATGAAGATGAAATGGTTGATTTTTATTTGATCAAAAATAAATCTGAAGGGAAATTCTTAATTCCTGAAAAACAACAAATAGATTATTTTCTATTTTTAGTAAATAACCAAACAATTGATGTGGAAAATTGGTTAATGAAAATTAAAAGTCATTCCAGTGTTTTGACTGCTTTTACTTTCGATCCTACTGAATTTGGT
>JBFYPS010000028.1:0-2880 GCA_041303135.1 Crocinitomicaceae bacterium
TCGCAAAAGCGGTGATTTTTCTTACCAACCAAACATTTCCTAAAGCGGTAGGATTTGGATTGGTTGTTACAATACCTTGTTTGTCTTGTTGCATGAAATATTTCACATTCAACATGTCGTAAACTTTATTATTCATCTGAGCTAAATGATAATCAAAAACATTTTGAATATTTCTCAATTTCGCTCCATGATATCCACCCAAAGATTTATGGAAATAGGCCGCATTTGAACTATTGAAACCACCACTCAAATCAAAAACCCTGAAATTTGTATTTCGATTTAAAGCTGCAAATTTGTATGCATTTTCAACTCGACGTCTTTCTGCACCTTCGTATCCTAATTCGTCAGCTTTAGCTTTTCCTTCTCTTAATCCTGCATCAACTTTTGCTTTTAGCGCAGGACTTTCAGCCAATTCATTTTCTAAAATCGTTAAATCTGCGGGTGTTTCAGCAATGGGATATAGTGTATTTGCTTTATCATCCCAATATTTATATCCCGAACCTTCTTCTTGAGACCCTAAATAATTTCTATCTACTGGAACCAAATCTAAAAGAATGAAAAAAGCCAACAAAATTACCGTAACTTCATTTGGCAATTGGGTATAAAAGAAAATAGCAATAGCTCCTATTGCCAAGACTAAAAACAAAATCGAGCGATTCATACTTGAGTCAAAAATCGCTTTTCTTGCTACTTGTAAATTTTCAAATCGTTTTTCAGCCGGCTGCACTTGGGCATCGATGAATGCATTCACTTGTGCTGTGTTTTTTGGATCAATTTGATATTGTGCCATTTGCTCTGGAGACAAACTCATCACTTGATTTCTCATGTAAGCAGGCAAATTCGCCATCTGGTCTTTTTCTGCTTGAGAAGTATAGCCATCTCCCAAACCAACAAATTTCATTCCTAGCAAGAAAATAAACATGGCTGCTGAGGTAATTAAAAACAATTTCTTTTTCTCTTTTAGCGCCTCTTTTTCTTTGTATAACAAATTCAAAAATAAAATACCTAAAATTGGAATACATAATTCAACTACAACAATGATAATGGTTGGCGCTCTAAATTTGTTGTAACCTGGAACGTGATCCAAGAAGAAATCTGTCAATCCCATGAAGTTTTTACCCCAAGAAAGTGCAAGTGCCAATAATGTTACTCCGAAAAGTGCCCATTTTACTGGAGTTTTCAAGAAAACCAATCCTAAAAGAGCTAAGAAAATCACGATAATACCAACATATGCGGGACCAGAAACTTGTGGTTGATCACCCCAATATGAAGGACTGCTATTCAACAAATCGTTGATTTCAGAACTTGACAAATCCATGTCTTCAACTTGCTCTGAAAAATGTGTATTTGCAATTGCTCCTGGTGCTGAACCTTTGATGTATGGGGAAAGAATCGTAAAGGATTCACCTATTCCATTACTATATTGAGTTACATAATCTTTGTCTAAACCAGTTGTGGCATTGGATTTATTCGAAGTTCCATCAGGGTTCATCGTAATGTCATTGGCTCCACGAATAGAATGTTTTGCATAATCATTTGTCAAAGCAATATTTCCATAATTAATCATCAATGCCAACGCATAAGCACCTACAATTCCTGCGGTTGCCATGAAAAAATGCTTGAAATTTTTCTTCAAAAAAGCATCTACAAACAGTGCTAATCCCAAACCAAGCAATAGAATTCCTAAATAATAAGTGACTTGCAAGTGATTTACACACATTTCCAAAGTCATAAAAAGTGCGGAAAGTATGGCGCCCCATTTGATATTTCGTTGATAGGCCAGGAAAAAACTACCAACTACTGGAGCCATAAATGCAACTGCTAATGCTTTTGAGTTGTGACCCGCTTGAATGATAATGATGTCATAACTTGAAAATCCAAATGCAAGTGCTCCCAAAAATCCTACCCAAGGATTGATTCTTAGACAAATTGCCAAAACATAAAACCCTAGCATATAAAGCAAAGTAATTCCTGCTGGTGGAGGCAACATTGTCAAAAATTGATCTAATCCACTTTTGATAAAATTCCCTGCATACACAACTGAAATCTGAATCGATGGCATTCCACCAAACATGGAATTTGTCCACAAGGTTTCTTCACCAGTTTTTTCTCGATGATTCACAATCTCATGGGCGGCACCACTGAATTGCTCAATATCATGCTGTTTCAATCCATAGCCAGAAAACTGCAAACTGAAATAACTACAAGTTATCACGGTCATTAAAGCAACAATGGCAAAATGAGGCCAATATTTAGTGAAAAATTGTTTTAAATTCATAATTTATTTTGAATTTGGATAATATAAATGATTCAAAATCAAATGTATTTAACCGGTTAATTAACGCTATTGTTTTATTTTATTTTGTCAAATTTTGGTATGAAGATAATGATTGCAGTCAAGGTAACGAAACGAAAATAAAAAAATCCATGAAAATTCAATTCCATGGATTCTTTCTGATTTTATTTTTAGTTCTTTACTTCTTCATAATCAACATCTTCAAAAGGTTCACTTGATTTAGCTGTTTTACCAACCAAAGTTGTTTTCCCTTTGTTTTTTTCAACGTGACGTCTTTGCTTTTCCAATTGGTCTCGCTCAGCCTTACTCCTATTTTGTGCTTCAATATTTCTTTTGGCAATCATCAATTGACCCATGAATCGCAGTAAAACAATCACTCCGATGATGATTAATATCATTCTGATTACGCCCATTTTCTATCGAGATAAGTGCATGTTTCTTTCTGAATAAATCTTCGTAAAGAAAGGATCTTTCAATGTTTTGATAAATCGAATTCCTTCTCCTGTAGATTTCATTTCTGGTCCTAATTCTTTTTTCACATCAGGAAATTTCTCATATGAGAAAACAGGAATTTTAATCGCGTA
>JBFYPS010000029.1:0-6699 GCA_041303135.1 Crocinitomicaceae bacterium
AAATAGCAGTAAATCTCTATTCAATATTTATAATCATTCTAACTAACCTTCTACAATATGAAATCGTCAACATATAGTATATTTGAAAAAAAAAACAAAAAATGAAAAAAATGTTACTAAAATCAGCTGCAGCTTTCTTGCTTTTATTTGCTTCAAACTCAGTAAATGCGCAAACACCAGGAAGTTTATCTTTTACTTTTACAACGACAACACACACTAGTTATCAAGCAAATAAAAATGTAATTGCAGTTTGGATTCAAGACAACAATGGAGCGTTTGTAAAAACTAAATTACGACATGTAGGTACTGGAACCAATGACCATTTGCCAACTTGGGCTTTAAATTCTGGCGGACCTGCAGCTAATTGTTTGTCTAGTTCTTGTAATATTGTAAGTGCAACAACCGGTCCAACATTAACAGGTGCGGCAACGAAAACAATCACTTGGGATGGAACTAATACTAGCGGAGTCTTAATGCCTGATGGTGTTTATAAAGTTACAATTGAGCAAACATGGAACCATGGTTCTTCTGGTACAACTACAAGATCATTTACATTTACAAAAGGAGCCACAGCTGACAATCAATCTCCAGCAACAGATGCAAATTTCACTACAATGTCATTGTCATGGACTCCAAATACCGGAGCAGGAATTGAAGAAAACAAAAATGAATTGGCTGGTGTAAATGTTTATCCAAATCCAAGTACAAACGGAATCTTTAATGTAGATTATTTAAAAGCTAATAACATCAAAGTAATTAATCTTCAAGGTGTTGTTATTTCTAATGAGGATTTAGATGTTGAAAGTGGAACAAAATCTGTGAATTTATCAGAAATGAGCAATGGTGTTTACTTTATTCAAGTTACAGATGGAGTGAAGACTTCAAAAATTAAAATCACATTGAATAAATAGTTCAAAAAATATTTTTGAGATTAAGGCAGCTGTATGGTTGCCTTTTTTTATTCTACAAAAACCAAGTTTCTAAATCCAGGCGTTTCATAAACTTGAAAATTTCCTTGCTCATCAGAATAAATCAAATAAGCTTCAATTTCTCGATGTCTTTTTAGATATTTTTTTGCCTTTTCCAAACCCATAACCAAAATTCCTGTTGCAGTGGCATCGGAAACAATGCATTTTTCTGCAAAAATAGATGCACTCAATAGCGTATTCTTAGCCGGATATCCCGTTTTCGGATCAATGTGATGTGCATATTTTACACCATTTTCAACAAAAAACCTTCTGTTATTTCCTGAAGTTGCAACCGCTAAATTTTCCAATTTGATAATTTCTTTTAATGGATTTCCTGTTTCTTTATTGTCAAAAGGTTGCTCAATTCCAATTAACCAATTTTGTCCATTTTCCTGTTTTCCCTGCGCATAAACTTCACCTCCAATTTCAACAATAAATGACGTAAGTCCTTTACTCTTAAAAAAATCTGAAACCACATCTACAGAATAACCTTGCGCAAACGCATTAAAATCCAATGAAACTCTTGGATCCTTCTTCTTTACATTTTCTCCTTTCAGTTCAATCAAATCAAAACCAACAAATTGAAGTAAACTATCAATGATTTCTTTTTCAATTTTTTGCTTTTTCCCTGGTCCAAATCCCCAAGCATTCACTAAAGGGTAAACTGTTGGATCAAAATTTCCTTTGGTACTTTTCCAAATTTCCTTCGCTTGATTAAAACAAGTGATAAAATATTTATCCACTTTCACATTTTCCTCACCTTGATTAATTCTCGAAATGATTGAAGTAGGAATATACGTAGAAAGTGATTGATCAAAATCATCCAAAATTGTTAAAACATCGATCTGAAAATCTCTTTCTAATGAATCATAATAAGTAATGTGAAATGTTGTTCCTTGGGCATTTCCTTCAAAATAAAATGGTTCTAATTGTCCTACAACATTAAAACTGCACAATAGAAAACCAAAAATCAAAAATCTCATAATTTAGATCTTATTTAAATTCAAAATGTCAAAGTTCTTTAAGCAAAAAAATCTTGGTTTAAAATAATTAAAAAACTCTATTTCAACAATTTAAAAACTTATCAACTGCAATAAAAATTAAAAAGCCGATTCAGTTCAAAACTTTTAAAAATGTGCACAAATTTAGCGAAAATTGTTATATTTTTTTAGCTAATTTCGTTCCGCTAAAAATGAAAACTATGAATTTTAAGAAACTTATTTCCTTTAAATTAATTGCCCTTTTATTTATTCTCTTCTTCTCGATAAATGGCACATTTTCACAAAACACAATTCGCTGTTTTACTGATGAAATGGATTCAATATTGAGATTAAATCATCCAGAAATAAATTCAAAAGCAGAATTTGAAAATTGGCTTAGCACTGAAATGCAAACCAATACTGCTTCTAAAATAATCGGCGGTGTATATTACATCCCAGTTGTCGTGCATGTAATTCACAATGGTGAAGCCGTTGGTTCTGGAACAAATGTTTCCTTCGCTGCCATTCAATCTCAAATTGACGTCTTGAATGAAGATTTTCGAAGAATGCTCGGCTCAAACGGCTGGAATACAAACCCTGTAGGTGCAGATACTAAAATCGAATTTTGCCTGGCACAAAGAAGACCTGATGGTTCAGCATTTGCAGCAAATGAACCTGGAGTGAATCGAATTAACCGTTCAACTGCTGGTTTTTCTACTCCTCCTTATTCAACAAATTACATTGATGCTACAATTAAACCTTGGACATACAATAACAACACACCAACTGCGACAAGAGGTTGGGATCCTGCTAAATACATGAATATTTGGTTGTGTAATATTTCAGGTGGAATCTTAGGATATGCACAATTCCCGCAATCTCCTCTTGGTGGTATGGGCTGTAGCGCTCCTGTGGCATCTACTGATGGTGTTGTATTTCTCTATAATTCAATTGGAAAAAGTTCAGTAACTGGATTCGCTGGTCCTTATAATGAAGGAAGAACTGCTACACATGAAATTGGTCACTGGCTAGGATTGCGTCATATTTGGGGTGATGGTGGTTGTACTGTAGATGATTTTTGTAATGACACTCCAGAAGCAAGTGCTGCAAACTATGGTTGTCCAACTGGCACAAATTCTTGCACTGGTGCGCCAGACGCTGGTGTTGATATGATTGAAAATTACATGGATTACACAGATGATTTATGTATGAATATTTTTACTGAAGATCAAAAAATGCGTATGAGAACTGTTTTGGAAAGCAGTCCTTTGCGTGTAAGTCTTATAAATTCAGATGCTTGTACTCCACCTATTGCTGATGATGCTTCAATCATTGATGTAATTAATCCAAAAGGCGACAATTGCGCGGGAAGCATCACTCCTACTGTGGTCTTAAAAAATAGAGGTTCAAGTAATTTGACATCTGCAACAATCTCTTATGCAATTGATAACGGTTCAGTTACTACATTCAATTGGACTGGAAATTTAACACCAAATTCTACTGTAAATGTTAATTTAAATTCTTTCACAAGTACTTTAGGAACTCATTTTTTCAAAACATGGTCAACCTTACCAAATAGCTCCGCTGACCAAGCTGTTGTTTTTGACACTTCAGGAATTTCGTTTGTAATATCAAACGGTGAAATGGCTCCTTTTGTAGAAAATTTTGATGGTTCAGTTTTTCCTCCTGACGTAAGGTGGCAAGTTGCAAATGGTGGTTCTGACTGTTACTATTGGGTCGGAGCTTCTGGTGTTTCAAGTACAGGAGTTTTTGCAAACAATATTGCCCAAGTCCCTATGTTTGGAAATTCAACCGCACAAACTGAATCATTGATTACTCCAATTTATATTTTACCGTGTAATGCCACTGCTGCCAATATTCAATTTGATGTGGCCTACAGAAGAAGAACGAGCTCTACCAATGAGCAACTTTTTGTAGACATTTCAACTGATTGTGGTGCAACTTGGAATTCAACACCAATTTACAATAAAAGTGGAGCAACATTAGCAACAAGTACAACCTTGGCAACAGCAACATGGTATCCAACTGCTTCAACAAATTGGAGAAATGAAACAATTGATTTACTTTCATTTGTTTCTGGTACATCAAGCAACATTCAATTCAGATTTAGAGCAATTGCAGCAAATGGAAACAATTTGTACATTGATAATTTTAAATTCAACGCCACAACTCCTGGAGAAATTGAACTGACGCAAAATTCCACAGATATACTTGATGGTGGCGCATTTAACTTTGGATCTGTAAGTCCTGGTGGTTCTTCAACCGCAACTTTTACAATCACCAATTCTGGAACTTCAAATTTGGTATTAACTGCACCAATAACTGTTACTGGAACAGGATTTACACTAGGTTCAACGTTTGGAACAACAACGGTTGCCGCTGGTGCAACAACGACCTTTACGGTAACTTTCAATCCAAGTGTCGCTGGCACTTACACAGGAAATGTTTCTTTTGGGACGAATGATTGTGATGAATCAACTTACAATTTCACCTTGAATGGCGTTTCAGCTGCTGCACCTCCTGTTGCGAACTTTTCTGCTACGCCACTATCTTCTTGTGCTGGAACACCAATAACATTCACAGACTTGTCGACAAATACAACAAGTTGGGCTTGGAACTTTGGAGCAGGAGCTACTCCATCAACTTCCACTTTACAAAATCCAACAGTAACTTTCAATGCTGCTGGCGTTTATACAATAACTTTGACAGCAACAAATGCTAGCGGATCTGATGTTGAAACAAAAACAAACTACATTACTGCACTTGGTTCAACAGCTATTGCACTGCCAATTAGTGAAGGATTCACTGCAACTACTTTTGTTCCTACGAATTGGACTTTAGTAAATGCAAATAACTCTCCAACTACTTGGGTAAGATCTGCAACCATTGGAAATGCCCCGACTACTGGAAATTCAATGATGTTTGACAACAACAATTACAATGATGCAGATGACGATCAAGTGAGAATGCCAAGTGCAATTATGACAGGTTTAGCTTCCGCTCAACTTCAATTTGATGTTGCTTATGCCCAATACAACGCCACGTACTTTGATGGACTAGATGTATCTATTTCAACAGACTGTGGTCAAACATTTACTTCTGTTTACAGCAAATCGGGAACAGTTTTAGCAACCGCTCCCAACACAACTTCCAATTTTACTCCGACAACTGCACAATGGAGAACTGAAACTGTTGATCTAACTGCTTACGTTGGAAATCCATCAGTGATAGTTGCATTCAAAAACTTGTCAGGAAATGGAAATCGTTTGTTTCTTGACAATATTAATTTAACAGGTGTTGTCTCTTCAGATCCACCGATCGCAAGTTACTCAAGCTCGGCCACAACCGCTTGTGCAGGAGAAGCAATCACATTTACAAATACTTCAACTGGAACACCAACTACATACAACTGGACATTCACAGGTGGAACTCCAGCAACTTCAACTGATGTAAATCCAACAGTTACTTATGCAACTCCGGGAGTTTATTCAGTCTCTTTAATTGCTACAAATGCTTATGGTACAAACACAGTTACACAAGTAAATTCAATCACAATCAATGGTACAACTGCATCACCAGGTGCGATTTCAGGAATAACGACACTTTGTTCAGGTACAACTGGAAATGTATATTCAATCTCTAGTGTTTCAGGTGCAACTGATTACACTTGGTCTGCTCCAGTTGGTTCAACGATAACAGCTGGACAAGGAACAACAACTGCAACGATTACTTTTGGTTCAACTGCAGGAAATGTATCAGTAGTTGCCAATAACACATGTGGTGCTTCTGCTGCGAGTAATCAATTAATCACTTTGAATCCAACTCCAGCTGCACCAACTTTAAGTGTAATTAATAATTGTGGTAATTCTGTTCTTTCTTCTGCTTCAAATGTTAATCTACTTTGGTCAACAACTGAATCTACGACCCAAATTACAGTTACTAATGCTGGAACTATTACAGCCACACAATCATTGAATGGTTGTACTTCACCAATTTCTTCTATTCAAGCTGCGCCGAAAACAATTCCGAATGCACCAGTTGTAGCAGTTACGAATTTATGTGGCTCAACAACGTTGAGTTCAACAACAACTGGAACTTTACATTGGTCAAACAACGCTACAACAAATAGCACTTCAGTTACAAATGCCGGAAATTATGATGTTTATCAAACTGTAAATGGCTGTTTGAGTGATACCACAACAGTTACTGCTGCGCCTTTGGATGTTCCAAGCGTAACTTTAAATGCCTTCTCTTCAGTTTGTGTTAATTCTCCAAAATTTGATTTAACTGGCGGTTCACCTGCAGGAGGAACTTACTCAGGACCTGGTATTGTTTCAAATCAATTTGACCCGACCTTGGCTGGATTAGGTAACTTCACAATTACTTATACATTTACAGATGCGAATGGCTGTAGCGCTCAAGCACAACAAAGCATTACTGTTGGATGTGCGAACATCGAAGATTTGAATAAAAACGACTTCAAAATTTATCCAAACCCAAATAATGGTTCTTTCACGATTTCAGGAATTAATAATCCTATTCAATCAGTAAAAGTTTTCGACATTTCCGGAAAATTGGTGAGAGAAATGAAAATTGAAAACAATCAAAATCAAGTTGAGGTAAATATTCAACAATGCGCTGATGGCATCTATTCTGTTGAAATTACTGGCAATGAATCGATTTCTAGAGTAAGAATTGTAAAAACGAAATAGCAATAATTTATTTTCAAG
>JBFYPS010000030.1:0-6316 GCA_041303135.1 Crocinitomicaceae bacterium
CCTTTTACGTCAGTCGATTTTTCCACTTTTTTGTGCAATCTAAATTGGTTATCGGCGGTCACAAATACGATGTTCAAAAAAGTCTAACTGAATTTCGTTTTTCAGCAGGATTGGGATTCAATATCAATGTTTTGAAGTAAATTATTTGGATTGATCGAGTACTTCCAGAATCGTGTTCCAAATCACTTTTTCGGTATTGTTCCAATCAAATAATTGTGCTCTTTCGAGTCCTTTTCGAGCAAATTCTGCAGTCAGTTTTTCATCTTGATCGAAAGTCAAAAGTGCTTTTGAAATAGCATCCACATCAAATGGATCGACCAACAAAGCTGTGTCTTCAACAACCTCTGGCAAGGAAGTCAAATTCCCTGAAATGATTGGTACACCACAACGCATAGCTTCGACCAACGGAATTCCGAATCCTTCAAAGTAAGGAACGAATACAAATCCAGATGAAGCAGCAACTGTTTTGGCGAGTTTTTCAATTTTCAAATGTCCTGTAAAATGGATTTTTGATTTCGTTTGTTCGCTGATTTTCTCAGTGTAATCGTTGTTGGATTTCCACAAATTTTCACCCACGATGACCAAATCATTTTTTCCACCTTGTTTTACATATGATTCAAATGCTTGCAACAAGCGACCTACATTTTTTCTTGGATGCAATGCACCAACAAACGAAAAATAGGAATTTCCTTGTGCTAATTCTTGTTGAATTTCAAGTTTTTCGCTTGCGTCAATTGGTTTGAAAACCTCAGAAACGCCATTCCAACCGACATTGATTTTTTCTGGGTCAATGTTGTATTGTTCAACAATGTCTTTTTTGGAATAATGTGAAACAGTGACAATTTTCGCGGCTTTTTTGGCAAATTTCGGAAAGAAAAAACGCAAATATTTTCGCGCTGTCCAAGGAATATCAGCTGGATAATGCTCAAAATTGAGATCGTGAATCACGGGAATTTGTGGAATCTTAGAGCGCAAACTCAAATATCCGTCTGGTGAGAAAAAAACATCTGCTTTGTATTTTTTCAAGGCACGAAAAACCGCCCATTCAAACCAAATAATAAATAAAATCGGATGCCTAGCTGGCGGATTGAGCACGACTGGAATTACATTCGGACCAAAAACAAATCGCTCTTCAAAAGGTCGGTCGAAAAAGAGAATAAACGTATGTTCAGGATGATTTTCAACCAAGCGTTTGGTGGTCTCAAAAGTGTACCAACCAAAACCTTCCATTTTGTGGGAAAGTAAAAACCGTGTATTTATGGCGATTCGCATCTTTGCGAAGTTAATAAAGTTTGGTAAAGAAACGTGATTTAGCGAGAATTCTGGTATGATGCAGAAATAGAGATTATCGGGGGATTTCGCCCTTTCAGGGCTTGGACGTGAGCGTTTGAGAATTCGGATGGGCGTTGCCCAACCTTGCTGCATTTCGCCCTTTCAGGGCTGGGATGTTAGTGCTTTTTTGAACTTACAATTTTCCCCCAACAGTGCAAATCTTTAGAGAATAAAAATGGCATGTTATGATACCGTTAGGTATCAAGTATGGGTAGCGATGGACGCAGTCCATCGAGTAAAAGGTTAAGAATTTTTTTTTTGGCGTGTGTTTTTGTTTCAAAAACCATGACAAAAACCATTTGAAGAATATTCGCATAAATTCTTAATTTTCGACAATTACAATCATCAGCAAAATATCGCAAGTTTACATTTGTTCAGATCCCCACAAATAGCCATATCTTTTCCCTTTCAGGGCTTTGATTTTGTTGGGACGTTTCACGTAACGAATTTAAATAGATTGAATTTATCCGTCATTATAACCCTAACTCTGCTAACTTTTTCTAATTTTGATGAGTTTTAGAGGAAGGTGAAAAATTCAGTCAAATACATATTGCAAAGTTTACTCGGTTTTCAGAGGTATCTTTTTGTGTTTTCACTTTTCAAAATCAGGACTTTAAAGACAGATTCTAACGAAAAAGATTTTTTCCATTTTTTAAATTTATTGAAAGATGGGAAAGGAGATGTATTGGACATTGGTGCCAATATTGGAATCATGACCGTTCATTTAGCGCAAAAATTACCTAATTCAACGATTCATGCTTTCGAACCAATTCCGGATAACATTTCGGTTTTGAAAAAAGTAATCGAAAAATTTCACTTAAAAAAAATCAAATTGCATACGCTTGCAGTTGGTGACTCTGAGGGACTTGTAAAAATGATTTTGCCCAATCAAGGTAAAACCAAAATGCAAGGTTTGAGCCACGTCAAGCACGAAAGTATCCAAGAATGGAACGAAGGCGAAGAATTTGAGGTGGAAATTAATAAATTGGATAATTTGTTAAACGGACAACCGATTCAAGCAATCAAAATTGATGTAGAAAATTTTGAATATTACGCATTGAAAGGTGGAACAAGAATTTTAACTGATAATAAACCAATCATTTACGCCGAACTTTGGGACAATGAAAACAGGACCAAATGTTTCGAGTTGTTGACTGATTTGGGCTACACTACACACGTCGTTGAAAACGAAGAATTGGTTCATTTTGAATCAGATAAACACATCAAACAGAATTTCATTTTTATAGCCAGATAGTCTGGTTTGAAATCGTATTTTTGAACTGAGAACATGCAGCGTAAATTTTTGAATAACTTAATGCTGATGGTTTTACTCAATTTATTGGTGAAGCCACTTGCCATTTTTGGCATAGATGCAACAGTTCAAAATCGCATTGGCGCTGAGGAATATGGTTTGTATTTTTCCTTGCTTAATTTCACTTATTTTTTCAACATCATTCTTGATTTAGGAATCACCAATTACAATACTAAATATGTAGCGCAACATCCGCATTTGGTGAAACGTTACATGGGAAAAATCTTGCCACTGCGCATATTGCTTTTCTTCCTTTACATCTTTCTTTCGTTGGTTTTAGCTTACTTTTTGAACTACGAAGGCAGGCAATTTATTTTCCTTGGAATTTTGATTTTCAATCAATTTTTGATCAGCGTTGTGCAATATTTGCGGAGTTATTTCGCAGGTTTACTGCTCTTCAAAGTCGATACGCTGTTGTCGGTATTGGATAAAATTTTGCTGATTTTCATAGTCGGTTATTTGCTTTACAGTCCCACATTTGAAGGGAAATTTAAATTGAGTTGGTTCATCGGCGCTCAAACAATCAGCTATTTCATTACCGTTTTATTGGCAGTGAGTTTGGTCGTTGTCAAAATCGGAATTCCATCAATGAAATGGTCGCCGGCATTCAACAAAGTGATTCTAAAACACAGTTTTCCGTATGCGATTTTAATTTTGTTGATGATGTTGTACAATCGTGTCGATGCAGTGATGATTGAACGTTTGCATCCTTCAGGAGCGAAAGAAGCGGGAATTTACGCCCAAGCTTTTCGAATTTTAGATGCTTTTGTGATGTTTGGCATGTTGTTTACAAACATTTTATATCCGATTTTTTCGCGATTAATTAAAGAAAAAACGAGTGTAAAACCTTTGCTAGATTCGGCTTCGAGGTTGTTGTTTGCATTTGCATTTGTTGGAATCATTTTGTGTTTTTGCTTTCCAGCAATGATTCTCAATTTGATTTATACCCAAAACATTGAAGAAGCGGTCCCAACTTTTCAGTGGATCATGTTGAGCTTTTTGCCGATTTGTGTCATCATGATTTTCGGAACACTTTTGACCGCCAACGGAAGTTTAAAAACCTTGAATTATCTCTCGCTTTTTGGCTTGATTTTAAACATTGGATTGAATGTGTTTTTCATTCAAATCTGGGGCGCTTGGGGCGCAGCATTAGCAACATTGATTACTCAATCGGGATTGGCGATTTTACAATTATTTTTCGTTTGGAAGTATTTTAACTTGCAATTCAATTGGCGACAATTTGGAAGATATGCGGGATTTTTATGTTGGTTAATAGGAACGATTTTCGTCCTTCAACAAATCACTATTTCCAATTGGAGTTTACTTTACTTCATTGTTTCAGCGGTGGTTGCCACGTTCGTTTTCCAAATGTTTCAATGGAGAATGTTGCTTCAAACGATGAAAAAATAATTATTCGTAAGCCACACCGCTAGATTTCAAAACCATGTAAAATCCTTCTTCAGAAGTAGGTTGCATTGCTTCTGGCATGTGTTCGTTGCCATAAAGTGGAACCCAAATCAGCACATAATCGTCTCCATTTGGACCAAAAGTAGCCACAAAGTACGTCACATATAATTTGATTTCGTCAGCAGCAGCCAATCTTTTATCCAATGTTGACATTCCGCTTGGCCAACTATTTTCATTAGACAATGAAGCCAAGTAGCTAAATTCTTCTTCAGTTAGAATTTCAGAGTTCACAAGCACTTCTTTGGCACTTTCGTTGTTTTGTAAATCAAAAGTGGAATACAAATCTCCAGGCTCTGTGATGAAAACTTGTGATTCCTCATCTTCACCATCTTCTTCATAATCTCCAGGTACATAAGCGTCTTCAACTTCGTCTTTTTTAACAGCCGTATTTCCTTCAAATTCAACCCCAATTCCTTCCATGACGAAATAAATATCTCTGGTCGGTCTAAATTTGGCACTCATTCCTTTGTTTTCAGCCGCTGGAACTAGTAAAATACAATAATCTCCAGTAGAGACAATTTTATAAACTTTGTATTTGAAAAATTCTTCTCGGTTTTCAAGTCTAGAATCCAAATTATTCAATCCTTCTGGCCATTTTCCTTCTTGTGAGTAAGTAGTTATATCAGAAACGATGCTATTTGCTCCTTGCAATTTGGCCGCAACTTTCAACATACCAATATCATCAGTAAAATCATAAGTACTGTAAAGTGAACCTGGATCCAAAATGGTAGCTTTTACTTTAACAACTTGCGCTGAAAGTGTGATTGGCAAAAGAAAAAGCAGCATTAAAAGTTTTAATTTCATGGCGAAAGAATTAATAATTTTTTTTAAAGGTAAAATAATTTCGGAAATTATCTAATTTCAGGCATTTATTTTTCTTCTCTTATTTTCCAATTAGTTTCATCATGCAAGTTCAGGACAGCAAATTGAATTTGCGCACGAACTTTTCTTATTTTTGTGGTATGACAACAAAAAAAGGAATCGCCATTCTTGGTTCAACTGGTTCAATCGGAACGCAAGCATTAGAAGTTATTGAAGCTTATTCAGAATATTTTGATTTGCAAGTTTTAACCGCCAATAACAATGCGGAATTGTTGATTGAACAAGCCAAAAAATACAAACCGAATAGCGTTGTCATCGTGAAAGAATCTTTGTATGAAGAAGTGAAAGCGGCTTTGATTAACGAAGATATTCACGTTTACACGGGCGCTGAAGCAATGTCGCAAGTGGTGACTCACAGTGATGTTCATGTGGTATTGACTGCCCTGGTCGGTTATGCTGGATTGAAACCAACTTTGGCAGCGATTGAAGCCAAAAAAGACATTGCATTGGCCAACAAAGAAACGCTTGTTGTGGCGGGAGAATTGGTCACAAAAATGGCGAGAGAAAACGGTGTCAATATTTATCCTGTTGATTCAGAACATTCTGCAATTTTCCAATGTTTGGTAGGCGAATTTCACAATCCAATTGAAAAAATATATTTGACTGCTTCCGGCGGACCGTTCAGAGGTTGGGATTTGGAAGCGTTGAAAAATGTTACTCCGCAACAAGCTTTGAAACATCCAAATTGGACGATGGGCGCAAAAATTACGATTGATTCTGCCTCTTTGATGAACAAAGGTTTGGAAGTCATCGAAGCGAAATGGTTGTTCAATTTAAAACCGGAACAAATTGATGTCATCGTGCATCCGCAATCGATTGTGCATTCTTTGGTGCAATTTGAAGATGGAAGCATGAAAGCGCAAATGGGTTTGCCTGACATGAAATTGCCGATTCAATTTGCATTGACTTATCCAGATCGATTTAAGACCGATTTTCCGCGATTCAATTTCATGGATTATCCGCAATTGACGTTCGAAAAACCAGATCGAAAAACATTCAAGAATTTAGATTTGGCATTCGTCGCAATGGATTTGGGTGGAACAGCTGCTTGCGCATTGAATGCAGCCAACGAAATCACCGTTCAGGCGTTTTTAGAAACGAAAATTGGATTTTTGCAAATTGCCGAAATCAATGAACAAGTCATGAAAACGTGTTCGTTTGTGCAAAATCCCGTTTATGAGGATTTTGTTGCGGTTGATGCGGAGGCGCGTGGATTGGCGTTGAAGATTATCGGATAAATTCTTTGTTCTTTTTGCTTGATCAAAAAGAACCAAAAAATCAAGGCTTTGTCATCAAGTTAAAGCGCAAATTTTCGCATGGATT
>JBFYPS010000031.1:0-2802 GCA_041303135.1 Crocinitomicaceae bacterium
AATGTAGTCATTAAGAGTCTGAGTAATTAACTCAGTTTCTGTCTGCGCACAAAGACTTTGAAAGCCAATCGTCAAAAGAAGAAGTATTACTGATTTTTTCATTCTGTCATTTTTATATGCGTCTCTCTAAACATACCGCTAACTTATATAAGTCCCACAAAATGTCACCTATACACCCCAAATCAGTCATACAAGTCCCATAAATTGTGTCCTTAACCCCAAATATACCATTTTTCCCGAAAATCTAAAACTATAAAACATTCAACTCCAAACCCATGCAACAATCCCCACACGCCCCGGCGGAGGTGGAAAGCCCACAGCGGTTTTTTACCGCGCGGACTTGCAGCCGCAGACGGTTTCCCGATTTTTATCGGGAGGCGCCCAAAAGAGAAAAAAACCAAAAAAATTCCATACCTTCATTGAACCAATCCCCTGCAAAAATGTATCACCACACATGAAATCAATTCTTTGCTTTTTCCTATTGTCTTTCAGCGCTGCGGCGCAAATTTCTCCGTTTAATCAAAATCCTTTGATTTCATTGCCCATTTACTATTTTCCGTTTTATGACAGTGTGCAAATCATTGAGGTAGATTATTATACACAGTCTTTGGACGAAGGCGCACTCCACGATGCCATGTATCCGCGTGGTGGTTCTTCCTATTATGATGCGATGATGTTCAATCGCCCAAATGCTTACCTCGTGAGACACCTCAATGGGAAAATTATCGCCAATTATGGTGTGCCAAATTTAGAACAACTGGAATTGAGTTCGCCCGATTCCTGCCAAAAAATCACCCACAAACAGCGCCTGAATACCATTCGAAATCAAAGTTATCATCGCTTGGAAAAAGTGCTCAAAGATGTCAACGGCTATGGCTATAGAATCACCCGCATTTACGTACCCGCACGACGCTCTGAAATGCCTGAGAGGGGCGTCCAACTCTATGGAATTTTAGATACACTCGGGAAAATTGCCATTCCCATGAACCACGAAGGCATTGATTATGCCAACGGCGAATATTTGGTGACTCGCCATACGCGCTTATTTGAATCTGCAACTTTTCCACCCATCCAACGGGTAGAAAATCCAAAAACAACGCATCCAGAAAACAAACCTTTCGCCATCTACGACAGCACTTTTCGATTGACATTGCCCGGTTCTGATCTTCCATTTCGCCGCATCGCTCCCAATCTTTTTGCGACGGTCGCGCCTGGATGCATTTCCTTCATGGATCGCAACGGAACTGGCTTGCACCAAAACAATTACCAAGCACTCCAAGATGCACCTTACGGCGATTTGATGATTTACACCGCTTACCACAACGATTCACTCCTAATGGGTCTGCTTTCGCGCCAATTGGAAGAAATCACGCCAGCCATTTATTACGCCATTGTGCCGCAAGAACATGGTTTTCTGTTGGGAAATCCGCCCCGAAAAAATGGTTATTTAAACTTACAAGGAAAGACAATTGTTCCTTTTGAGCTACAAGCTGAAAACATTGAATACCGCCGAGATCATTTCATTGTTTTCACGCGCTACGTGGATGTGCCTAATGGGAAAATGCTGTGTTCTGGCTTGATCGACACCACGGGGAAAATCTTACTGCCAGCAGAATACTGGGAAATTGGTTTTTTTCAAAATGAACTTGCGCTCGTGAAAAAAGACAACAAATATGGTTTCATCAATCGTTCGGGCGAAATGCTTTGTCCGAATATCTACAACCGCATCGGACAATTGCACCGCAACTTCATTGAAGTGACAAAAGACAACAAACTTGGGCTCGTGGATCGCTTGGGAAAAATCATCTTGGAACCGAATTACACGGATGTCTTTTGGTACGATTCGCTCATTCACTATGCCAACGACCAAAATGAGTATTTCATTTACGATTTGCGCACAGGAAAAAAATACCAACACGATTTTGGCAAATTGATTCCACAAGACAACGGTTTATCGTTCTTCCTCAAAAACAACAAATACGGCTTGGTAAATGCCCAAGGAAAACTCATGCTCCCTGCGCAATTCGACAAAGTGCGCGCCTACCGCAACAACCGCGCAGTGGTGGAAATCAACGGGAAATATGGAATGATCGACGAACACGGAAAAATCGTGCAAGCGATTAAATATGCTGGATATGGAGTTGATTTGGACGGGAATCATGTGTTGAAATAGGATTAATTGATTGGATTGAAAAAAGGAAACGTTTAATAAATCGTACAGAAATTTAACGTACAAAATATTTTTATTTACGGAATATCTCCGTACATTTGTGTAAATATTTCAATCATGAGTACCGCAAATAGAGAACATGCACGCTTTGACGCAAGGCTTCCAAAAGAACAAAAACAATTCTTTGAAAAAGCGGCTGCATTAGGCGGATACAGAAGTTTGACAGACTTTGTGATTTTGACCGTACAAGAAAAAGCGAAAGAAATCATTCAAGAAAAAGAACAAATCATCGCTTCTGAAAGAGATAGCCAAATTTTCTTTGATGCCATCACCAATCCGAAAAAGCCTTCCAAAACACTTAAAAATGCGCTGGAAGATTATCATGCTTTTGTGGCAAATTCAAAGAAATGATTGAACTTTTAGACAAAAAACACAATCGAGAAGATTTTGATTGTGGAAACGCGTTGTTGACCAATTACTTGAAAACGCAAGCCAGTCAAGACATCAAACGAAAATTGGCTGCTTGTTTTGTGCTTTCCGAAAATGGAACGCAAATTCAAGGATATTACACGCTTTCAACGAATAGCATTTCTTTGAGCCGTTTTCCAGCACATATTCAACAAAAACTTCCC
>JBFYPS010000032.1:0-6365 GCA_041303135.1 Crocinitomicaceae bacterium
TCAATATTTTATATTTTACCTGAAACCTGGAAGTCAAAAAGTTTTTTCTAAATGGTCTTTGAATGGCATCCAACGGACTTTGATTTGTCAAATCGATGTAGCCATGCGATTCTTTCCAAAAATAATAGGCGATTGTTCCATTGTTTGTGGGAATATTTTCATAGACATCAAATCGTGAAAAAGTTCGAATTTCTGAACGCAAAGCCTCGACTTGTGCAAAAGTCAACTGCTGACCGCCGAGAGAATCCATCAAATTTTCTTTCCGGTTTTCTAAACTGTCTAAAGAATTCCACGCTGGATTGAGCATGCCCATTCCAATCGCCAATGTGCGCGCCAGTTGAATGTTTAATTTTTTGTCGTTCGTTTGAAAAGGAACAAATCCCAAGGTTTTGTTTTTCAGCATAAAACCCATTTCAGAGGAATCGGCGAACGATGGAATCACGAATAAATAATAGGCCTCATTGGGTAAATTGGTGTTCAATTCAAAAAATTGATTCCGCAATAATCGCATTTGTCCGGAATACATTTCCAAGGAATCTTGGGTTGAAAAAACCGTTTTCGTTGAAAAAATCTTGGTTTTAAAAGTCGGTAAAATCGCTGTTTCGAGTTCAATTCCTGCTTGCTTGTAAATTTTATTCAGCTCTTTTTCGTAGTAAAATTGATCATTTGAAAGTGAAATCAATGGCACGATATACACTTTTTGTTTGATTGTTGGGAGTTGCACAGTCATCCATTTGTCAATCAAAATTTCGCCATTGTAAAAACTGTAAAAGTGCTTGTTTTTTTCCAAGCGCATTGAAAATTCAAAAGTGGAATCGTTGAGCCAATGCAAATTGATTTCCTTTTTTCCTTCCCAACATTTCCAATTTTTGGTGTTGTATTTGGTGTTAGATCTGACAACTGCTTGTTGTTTCAACGTTTGTTTTTCAGTGGACGTAAAAACAGACAATACTTTTTTGGTGTTTCCAGACTGAAAAGTTGCATTTACAGTTTGATTGGCAATTGTTTTGCCTTCAAAAAATTGAATCGATTTGGTTTGTCTGGGGATTATTTGAAAATGAACCTGAGCGGTAAGTTGCAAAGAGAGCAACAAACCAATCAAACAGAGCATATTTTGCAAACGAAACATGAAGCAAAAGTACGTTTAGTTGTTCGCTTTTCCGTCCAAAATTTATTCAACGAGTTGTTTCTTTATCAAATATTCACAAACACGCCCAATTTGGCGCCAATGGCATTTAGTTTAAAATCTGGATTTCCTTGGGGAAGCGCGTCAAATTTTTGACTCATGGTAAAATATTTGTAAACCAATAATTCTAAAGCGATTGAACGCGTGTTTTTAAGCATAAAATTAAATCCGTGTCCAATTCCTAAATTCAAAGATGAAATTTTGACGTTCGTATTTAATTGCTGTGTCCAAGAATTTTGGCCTAAATCCAAGGTGTCACTCACGTAAAAGCTGGTATAATAATTCAAAGAATGGTATCCAAATTCAACAGGAATGTAGCATGCAGTGTTTCGCTTGTAGGCGTCATATTGAAATTGGTAACGCAAATTGGCATTGAAAGTTGGACTTCCACCAGAAATCAAAGCGTAATTTAAATTGAGTCCCACAAAATTTTTGCGGTTAAAATATTTTCCAGCTCCTAAGTGTAAACTGATAGGAAAATAACTGGAATTATTATAATTCTGTAAATAATAAGCATCTGATTTAAAAGTCGTTGTAGGCACATAGGAAGCATAACTTAAACCAACGGAAAACTCAAATTGATTTTCTTTGCGCACTTTCACGATCGTATCATTTTTGTTTTTTCTTTCTTGAACGATTTGATTTTCTTCGAAGTATTTATATTCTTCTCTAGTGATGGAATATTTTCTGCCATAACTATCTTGGAATGTAATATCGCCGTCTTTTTCTTCAAAAATCAAAATTTGGCCCCTCAAAATTCGACCATCTTTCATGTAAATAATGTCCACCGTGTTTGGCGGTGTTGTATTTGGTTGCGCAAATACTGAAAGTGCGATAAAACTGAATGTAAAAGCAAGCAAGCTTTTTTTAACTGCAAAAATTTGGGCAATACAATTTTTCAAACCAATTCGATTTAAAAGTTAAAATTCGATTTCTAGAACAAAAATAAAAAAATGTTTGGTGCAACAACCTGATTATTATATCAAGCTTGTTTCTTTACGTATTTGGTCAAAATGACGATTGTTTGTCCATCTACTTTACCTTCAATTTGTTCGGTATTGTCGTGAACCAAGCGAATCATTCTCACAGCTGTTCCAATTTTGGCATTTAAGCTAGAACCTTTCACGTCCAAATCTTTGATCAACGTTACAGTATCGCCTTGTTGTAAAATCACACCGTTGCAATCTCTGTGAAATTCTTCATTTCCATCTGAATGTTGGTCGCCAGAAGCTTCAGCCCAAGCAAGCACTTCATCTTCTAAATACAACATGTCTAAATTGTCAACCGCCCAAGATTCTTGCTTCAATCTGTTCAATAATCTCCAAGAAACAACTTGTACCGCAGGAAATTCGCTCCACATCGATTCGCTCAAGCATTGCCAATGTTTGGTATCTAATTCCGCTTTTTTCTCGATTTGAGCGATGCAATTATCACAAGCATAAATCGCTTCCTCAGCAAATTTCCCCGTTGAAAAAGGAACGTAAAAAAGTTGTAAATTTTCAGTTGATTTACACAATTCACATGCGTTTCCACTTCTTTCTTTCAATTGATCAATTGGTTTCATTTTGCTGATTTTAATGTTAATATATAGCAATTAAAACGCCATGAAGTGTTAAAATTTGCTGGGCGAATGTAGCAATTTTTTTGGGATTTTTGGGTGAAATCTATTTCGAAATGATGGTTGACATTTTCTCCCCGATTAAAATAATTGTTGGTTTTTGTCATGGTTTTATACAAAAACACACGCAAAAAACTATTTCAATTACCGTAACTGCGGCGGATTGCATCCGCCGCTATCAATATTAGTTACCTACGGCAACATAATATGTAATTTGTAGGTAAAGAAATTATTAGGTGGAAAATCAAAACAACTCCTGCACATTGGTTGTGAACAATTTCACAGCGATGGCGAGCAAAATAATTCCAAAAACTTTTTTCAAAATAGCAATTCCTCCATCACCGAGAATGAGTTCAATGCGTTTGGTGAGTTTTAAAACAATGTAAACCAGCATGATATTGATGATTATTGCGATCACAATATTGATTGCCGCAAATTCTGCGCGCAGGGAAATTATCGTCGTCATACTTCCAGCACCTGCGATAATTGGAAACGCCAAAGGCACGATACTCGCCGTTTTTCCTGTGGTATTGTCTCTAAAAAGTCGAACACCTAAAATCATTTCCAAACTCATGGCAAACAAAATCAAAGAACCCGCAACTGCAAAAGCTTCTACGTTTACCCCAAAAAGACTCAAGATACTTTCACCTAAAATCAAAAATCCAATTAAGATAGCCAAAGAAACCAAACTTGCATGCAATGCATGAATTTCTCCTGCTTGTTCTTTGATTTTCAGAATAATTGGAATTGAACCAATGATGTCGATCACAGCAAAAAGTACCATTCCTGCCTTGAAAATTTCTGCAGTATTAAAGGATGTAAAAAAATCAAACATTGCGTGCTTTTAAAATTGTTTCTTCAATCACCAATGGAAAGTAGGCTTGTTCTAAGGCTTGTACTTTTTCTTGAATGGTTTCTATCGTTTCTTTTTCGTCCAAATCACAGTGAAATTGTGCGATTTTTTCGCCTGAATCAAAATCTTCGTTGACAAGGTGAATGGTGATTCCTGTTTCTTTTTCTTGATTCAACAGTACCGCTTCATGCACATATTTACCATACATACCTGCGCCTCCAAATTTTGGCAACAAAGCAGGATGAATATTGAAAATATGATTTGGAAATTGTGCAATCAACGCACTTGGAATTTTTCGCAAATATCCCGCCAAGACAATGAAATCAATTTCTTGATCTACACAAAACTGTGTGATAAAATCTCCATTTTCAACTTCCGCGTTGCTGAATGAAAAAGTTTTTACACCCAATTTTTGTGCTTCTTCCAATACTTTGGCGTCACTTTTATTGGACAACACAAATTTCACGTGAATTTCAGGATGCGACTCGAAATGATGAATCAAATTCAAAGCGTTGCTTCCTTGTCCAGAAGCAAAAATGGCTATGTTTGCTTTTAACATGTGGCAAAGGTAGTGAATTGATTTTGGATAAGGTTTTTATTAGAAATAACTCCCGCTGAAAACAATAATTTCGTTTAAAAATCGATTATTTATTAACTTGCAACATATTTGATGGTTATGAAAAATATATTTACGCTTTTGTTAATGATTTCTATCTTGGCTTCTTGCTCTGAATGGAAATACAGTAATGGTGTCAAAAGACAGAAAAGTAGTTATACTTATTTGAATTCAAATGCACCTTCAGAAAATGAAATTGTTGCCGAAAAGGAAAGAAATAAATCATTTTCAGATGAAGAAATCTTGCCTCAAAATCAAACTGTGGAAACGTTTGATCCTAGCATGGTAAAACAAGAATTTGCGACTGAAACTCTTGAAAATGAAACCATTTTAGTCAAAACTAAAAAACTTGAAAGCGACGAAGATTCCATCAAACCGGTAAGTCAAGAAATGGTTGATAAAGCCATGGAAGCAGAAGAAAATGGAAGAAAAAGCAGAAATTTTGGCATTGCAGGACTAATTTTACAAATTACATCCATTTTTGCCATTGTTGGATTGGTACTTTCAATCATTGGACTTAGCAAGGGTATTAAATCATTGAGAGCTGATTACAACACACCAAGGGGAGTCAAAATGGCCCGGACTGGCGTTATTTTATCCTCAATAACAATTGCCTTATATCTTCTTTTAATTGTCATAGTTATAGCATTAATATTAGCTTTCCTTTAATTCATCGCCAACTTTTTCTTACTTTTGATTCATGGGAAAATCGCCTAGAGTCATTGTCAGCGTAACAAATGATTTGTACACAGATCAACGTGTCCATAAGGTTTGTATGTTTTTGACGAAGCAAGGTTATTCCGTTTTGTTGGTTGGAAGGTTGCGCAAAAATAGCTTGCCACTCGATCGTCCGTACCAAACTCACCGCATGCGTTTATTGTTCGACAAAGGTCCAATGTTCTATGCTGGTTTTTCAATTCGTTTGTTTTGGTTTTTGCTATTTCGCAAATCCTCTATTTTGGTTTCAAATGATTTAGATACCTTACTTCCCAATTTCCTGATCAGCAAATTGAAGCGCACGACTTTAGTTTACGACACGCACGAATATTTTACCGAAGTTCCAGAATTGGTCAACAGACCAAAAGTGCAAGCAATTTGGGAGAAAATCGAAGGCTGGATTTTTCCAAAATTAGAACAGATATATACTGTAAATCATTCTATTGCGAATCGATACGAAGCAAAATACGGCAAGAAAGTAGCCGTTGTCAGAAATATTTCACCCAAATGGCAAGCAGCAACTTTGAAATCAAAAGCAGAATTGGGAATTCCTGAAAACAAATTCGTTCTCATTTTTCAAGGCGCTGGAATAAACATTGATCGCGGTGGTGAAGAAGCGGTTTTGGCGATGCAATTGATTGAAAATGCAGTTTTACTTTTTGTCGGAGATGGCGACGTTATTCCAAGGTTGAAAGAAATGGTTACAGAACTAAAATTGGAAGAAAAAGTGAAATTCATTGGTAAAAAACCCTATTCAGAAATGATGAATTATACGTTTCACGCAGATTTGGGTTTGACGCTCGACAAAGACACCAACTTGAATTACAGATTTTCACTTCCAAACAAAGTGTTTGATTACATGCACACGCAAACGCCTATTTTAGCATCCGATTTATTGGAAGTCAAAAAAGTGGTCTTGGATTATGAAATTGGAATGATTATCAGCGGACATTCGCCAGCAAATATTGCGGCTGACATTCAAAAGATTCAAGCTGATTCTGCATTGCTTGAAAAGTGGAAAACCAATTGTTTGACGGCAAGCTTGAAAGAAAATTGGGAAAAAGAAACGGAAGTTTTGGCGCAAATTTATCCATCAGTATCATGAATCTCAAAGCCATTCATATCGTTTCACTAGATGTACCATTTCCACCCGATTATGGCGGCGTGATTGATGTTTTTTACCGCGCCAAAGCTTTGAAAGATTTGGGTGTTTATGTGATTCTCCATTGTTTTGAATACGGCCGAGGAACAGCGCACGATTTTCAAGAAATTGCCAATGAAGTACATTATTACAAACGTAAAAAATCACTTTGGTCCAATTTCAAAAAAGAACCTTTTATCGTTGCGACACGACGTTCAGAAAATTTAGTGAATC
>JBFYPS010000033.1:0-8898 GCA_041303135.1 Crocinitomicaceae bacterium
ATTTGTAACTTCACAACCAAATAACTTTTCATGAAATTTTTCTTTACTGGCATCTTTTGCTTTTTATTAAATTTATCACATAGTCAACTTTTATCTGGAGAAATTGTAGAGGTCAATAGAAAAATGACTTCCACTTCTAATTTCACAATACAATCATTTTATGAAGGTTATGTGGTTTATGAAATTGCAGTGAATAATGTGGGAAAAGTTACAAGTGAAAGATTTATTGCTGAAAAAAGTACTGTAAAATCAACACCTGCGAATATAGAAGCAAAAAATCTATTAAAAAGTCTTACTTTTGAACCTGGAGATGGCTTTCCAAAATACCATCATGCAATGGTGAAAGTAAAATTTGTAAAAGAAAAACCTGTTGAAACATCACCCAAAACCAAATAATTAAACCCGAAAAATGAAATAAATAATTCGATTTATTTCTTAATTTTGACACTTGTTTTTGAATAAAATGGAATATAATACGCAACGTCCACACATGATTTTACCAGAGTATGGTAGAAATGTTCAGAATATGATTGCCTATGCAATGGAATTAACTGATCGTGAAGAACGTAATAAGGCTGCGAGAGCAATCATTGAAGTGATGGGACAATTGAATCCACACTTAAGAGATGTTGACGATTTTCGCCATAAACTTTGGACGCATCTTTTTGTAATGTCAGATTTTAAATTGGACGTTGACTCGCCATATCCAATGCCAAGTAGAGAGGTATTGAATGAAAAGCCAGAATTAATGGAATATCCAAAAAGTAAAATTCGTTTTGGACATTATGGAAAATATACTGAGAAAATCCTGAAAGAAACAGTCAATGAAAATGATGAGGATACACAAAGATACCTCAAAAATACGATGGCTAATTTCATGAAAAAACAGTTTTTGGCCTACAACAATGATGCTGTAGAAAACAATGTTATCGCACAACAATTGTCAGAATTATCAGGCGGAAAATTGGTACTTGAAAATCCTGACAGTTTGATGCAAACCAATCAAATATTGAAATCCTTTGGTATCACACCAAACAAAAGAACTAAAGTTACTCCTGGCTCAAATAACGGGAACAGTAATCCGGGGAATCAACAGAAAAAGAAATTTAAGAAAAAATATTAGTCAATGGCATCGTTTGAAATTCACGGCGGAAAACCTTTAAAAGGAGAATTGACTCCACAAGGTGCAAAAAATGAAGCTTTACAAATCCTTTGTGCAGTTTTATTAACACCTGAAAAAGTTACTATTTCTAATTTACCTGATATTATTGATGTCAATAAGTTGATTCAATTATTACAAGTGATGGGTGTGAAAATTGAAAAAGTAGAAAAAGGAACTTTTATTTTTCAAGCAAAAGACATTGATCTAGCCTATTTAGAAACAGAAGACTTCAAAAAAAGAGCAGGTTCTTTGCGTGGTTCAATCATGATTGTTGGTCCACTTTTGGCACGTTTTGGTAGAGGTTATATTCCAAAACCTGGAGGTGACAAAATTGGTCGTCGAAGATTGGATACACATTTTGAAGGTTTTGCCATGTTGGGTGCAAACTTTAACTACGATGCTGGAGAGCACTTCTATTCTATCGAAGCGAAAAAATTAATCGGTACTTACATTCATTTAGATGAAGCATCTGTAACAGGTACCGCTAACATACTTATGGCTGCCGTTTTAGCTGAAGGAAACACCACGATTTACAATGCCGCTTGCGAACCATATTTACAACAACTTTGTAAAATGCTCAATTCCATGGGAGCCAAAATTTCAGGAATTGGATCAAATATGCTTCAAATTGAAGGTGTTACTAGTTTAGGTGGTTGTTTCCATAGAATTTTACCAGACATGATCGAAATCGGAAGTTTCATTGGTTTGGCAGCGATGACTAAATCTGAAATTACCATCAAAGACGTTAGCTATGACAATTTGGGAATTATTCCTCAAGTTTTTAGGAAATTAGGAATCAAATTAGAAAGACGTGGTGATGATATTTTCATTCCTGCACAAGATTCTTATGAAATTGAAACTTTCATTGATGGCTCAATTTTAACCATTGCAGATGCACCTTGGCCAGGTTTTACACCTGATTTACTTTCAATCATTTTGGTGGTTGCAACACAAGCGAAAGGAAGTGTGTTGATTCACCAAAAAATGTTTGAATCTCGTTTGTTTTTCGTTGATAAATTGATTGATATGGGCGCACAAATCATTTTATGTGATCCGCACAGAGCTTCTGTCATTGGAATGAATCATGAGCACACTTTAAAAGGGATTTCAATGACTTCACCTGATATTCGAGCAGGAGTTTCATTGTTAATTGCTGCACTTTCAGCAAAAGGAAAAAGTACAATTCACAACATTGAACAAATCGACAGAGGTTATCAAGATATTGATATTCGTTTGAATAATTTGGGTGCTGACATTAGACGAATCGGATGATTTCATTTATTTTTAGCTTATTATTGGCTTTAAATCCAGCCAAATTTACGCCGCCAACTGTTGGTACAAGTGCGCCAGATATTGAATTAATAGATCAGAATGGTAAAAAAATTAAACTTTCAAATCTACGTGGAAAAGTTGTATTAATTGATTTTTGGGCAAGTTGGTGTGGACCATGTAGAAAGGAAAGTCCGAATTTGGTCGAAGCTTTTGGAAAATACCACAAAAAGAAATTCAAAGAAGGCAAAGGATTTGAAATTTTCAGCGTTTCTCTTGACAAACAGGAAGATCCATGGAAAAAAGCAATAGCAGCAGATAATTTGAAATGGTCAAATCATGTCATTGACAAAGAAGGAACTTTCGCTAAAATCTATGCAGTAAATACCATTCCCAATGGATTCTTGATTGACGGTAAAGGTAATATTGTTGCACAAGGTGAAAAACTGAGAGGAATTGGTTTACACATTGAAATTGAAAAATTACTCAAATAAATCTTCATTTTAATCTCCAATTTTTATGTCATATTTTCAGTCGATGTCACATTTTACTGACAGGCTGTCTAAATCTCCTTATTGGCAATATCTTTGCTTTAGGAAATCGAATAAGAATAAAAAGATTATGTCAGAGGAAAAAGAAATCAACGAAGAGTTAAATCAAGAGGCAACAACTGAAACAACTGCTAATTCAGTAGAAAATAGCGAAGTAAAAGTTGAACCAACTGCAGAAGAAAAATATGCGGAATTGAATGACAAATTTTTAAGATTATATTCTGAATTTGACAACTATCGCAAGAGAACTAACAAGGAAAAAATAGATTTAATTGGCTCAGCAAGCGCTGGTGTTTTGAAAGATTTGATTCCTGTTTTAGATGATTTTGAACGTGCTATTGCCAACAATGAAACATCTGAAGATATCGCAGTTGTAAAAGAAGGTTTTCAATTGATTTACAACAAATTAAAAACAACTTTGGAAAACAAAGGTTTGACACCAATGAATGCCAAAGGAAAAGTTTTTGACAGTGAATTGCATGAAGCCATTGCCAATGTTCCTGCACCAAGTAAAGATTTAATTGGTAAAGTGGTTGATGATGTTGAAAAAGGTTATTTCCTAAACGATAAAGTGGTTCGATACGCGAAAGTTGTTGTTGGACAATAGTTGGGAGACATTAGACTTGAGACAATAGATATTAGACTTAAGACAATAGACTTGAGACTTAAGACTTTATGGTTAGTCTTTGGTCTTGAACTTAGGGATTGTAGCGATAATTTACTAAATCCTAGTGCCTAATTCCTAAAAGCTATCGCAGATACAACAAAAATAAAATGACAAAATATTAAGAATGAGTCAAAAAAGAGATTATTATGAAGTGTTGGGCGTAAGTAAAAACGCCAATGAGTCTGAAATTAAAAAGGCTTATAGAAAATTAGCGCTTCAATATCACCCTGATAAAAATCCGGATGACAAATCTGCTGAAGATAAATTCAAGGAAGCGGCAGAAGCTTATGAAGTTTTAAGCGATTCAAACAAACGCAGTCGTTATGACCAATACGGACACGCTGGAATGGGCGGAAACGGTGGATTCGGCGGCGGCGGAATGAATATGGAAGACATTTTTAGTCAATTCGGAGATGTTTTCGGTAGTGCATTTGGCGGTGGAAGTTTTGGCGGAAGTCGCGGTGGCGGAAGCAGAACGGTAAGAGGAACCAATCTTCGTGTCAAAATGAAGTTGACCTTGGAAGAAATCGCTGATGGCGTAAAGAAAAAAATCAAAGTCAATAAATTGGTCAATGCGGAAGGTGTAACTTTCAAAAATTGCCAAACTTGTAACGGATCAGGAAGAATCACACGTGTTGCACAAACCTTTTTAGGCGCGATGCAAACGCAATCTGTTTGTCCATCTTGTCAAGGAGCTGGAAAAATGATTGACAAAAAACCTTCTGATGCAGATGGAAATGGATTGAAACGCCAAGAGGAAGTTATTGAAATAGAAATTCCAGCAGGAGTTGAAGAAGGAATGCAATTGAGCGTAACGGGAAAAGGAAATGCTGGACCATTTAATGGTGTTGCAGGTGACTTGATCGTTGTGATTGAAGAAATTACACATCCTGAATTAAGAAGAGACGGTGACAATTTGCATTATGAAGCTTTTGTAAACTTTGTTGACGCTGTATTGGGCGAAAGTATTGAAGTTCCAACGGTTTCAGGCAAAGCGAAAATCAAAATTGAACCAGGAACACAAAGTGGCAAAATGTTGCGCTTAAAAGGAAAAGGATTGCCAAGTATTCAAGGTTATGGAACAGGAGATTTGTTTGTTCACATCAACATTTGGACACCAACCAAAGTTTCTAAAGAAGAAAGAGAAATTCTTGAGAAATTGAGAGGAAGTGACAATTTCAAACCAAATCCTGACGGAAGTGAAAAAGGATTTTTTCAACGTGTAAAAGATATGTTTCACTAGAATTGAAACAGAAGGATATAAAAAAACGCACTGAGAATAATTTCAGTGCGTTTTTTGTTTCGTTATAATTTGTTCGTTTTAAAATGCGAAAGACAAACCAATACTTGCCTGTATTAATGAGAACTGTTTACGGTATCTGACAATTTCTTTGAATTCACCTTCAGTCAATTCTAAATCAGACAATTCTGAAACACTATAATCACTATAAATAGGTTTTGACATAAAATTCCAGGTATACCTAATTCCATAATTTAACATCAAACTTTTAGTTAACGGACTTCTAAAATTCAGAGCATACATCAAAGTATAGCCTTTAATTGACGGACCATTGTATTTCAAATAACTGCTATAATCTGGTTCAATTGGAATACTTATACTAGTTGCATATAACAAATATTCTTCCGAAAGTGCTATGCTATATTCTTTCTCAACTGGCTTTACTAATCTTACACCAAAACCAATTTGATGAGAAATTCCCATAGGCAATAATCCACCATCGGAACTGAACTCTAATTTGGGCATTATGCACATAGAATTTACATCAACTTTTTGAAAATAAAAATTGGTGTTTCCGTAATTCATTCTTCTTGTTTCACGTTGAACAGAAAAATAATCATAACCAAATTCAAGACCGATGGCAAAATTTCTTTTTAAAGGTCTAGAATAATTGAATCGAAATCCCCAATCAAATTGATCTTTTTTGGCGATTAAATTATTCCCATCCAAAGCTAAAGACGTAGCATCTTTTTTACCCAGCGCTCTAAGATTTCCAAACAATGGATTTTGAAAATTAACTGAAAAATCTAACACATTTTTTTTACCAAAATATCCTGGATTTTGAGCACTTACCTGATTTACCAAAACCAGCATTAAAAGCACTTTTACTATTTTTTTCATGATTTTAAAGTGGTTTAGATTTTACTTGTGTCAATACATCATATAAATGAGCGCCGATTGACATTTTACTTAAAGGCTCCTTGTAGTGATAGAACTTTCCTCCTGCAATTCCTCCTTTATCGATGTCCATAATGATCACATTTAAATCTGTTTCATTTCCCATTATTATCTCTAATGGAAAAACGATTAAAGCTGCTGGGAAAAATAAAATTGAAGAAAATAAAACTGCCGAAAATTTCGGTTGATAAGCATGTTCCAAAATTGAAAACATCACCTTTGAAGTTCCGTAATTTGTTTGAATTTCACTTAACAAACTATAGTCAACAGGAAAAACGTCAATGTCTTCTTCATTTGTTATTTGCTGCAAATAAGACAACAAAACAGCTCTTTCATTGAAACCAGGAGTTCCCAATTTCTGTAAATTTGAGCTACTGATCGTGGTTACATTCATGTCCAAATCTTTGCCAGTCTTCTCAATAAGAGCAACAAAATCTTCACTTAATTTTTCAGATTTAATTCTGTCAATTTGTCCATGTTTATATCTGAATACGATTGGCTCCACAAAAATTAAATCATTCGCATCACAACGTATTTGATTTTCCTCTTCCTTTTTGTTTAACTTCTTTCTTTCAGCACGACTCATTAAGTCTTCTTTCAATTCAGCTTCAGTAATTGCTTCTTTTTCTTTTTGAAATTTATCGTAGGTTGCTAAAAATGACTCAGACTTCAATAAGTCCGAAATACCATATAAGTAAAATTTCTCATTGTCAAAATTTTCAGGTGCATCCTGATTCTTTTTCTTCTTGATCTTTTCGTATTTACTCAAATTTTCAGTTGTCTTTTCAACTTTTTGAGTCGTATCCGCTTTCATTTTTTCAAACTCCGCTTTTGCTTCATCGAATTTCAGAGAAGAAAAAGCTTTCAAATCAAATTTCTCCGTGATATTGGTTGTTTTAACCATTCGCTCCCAAATCAATTGAATTTCTTTGTCATTCGGTTGCAATTTTCTGATATCTTCAATTTGTCTTAAAGCCAAAGTAATCATCCCTATTTTATCTAACTTGCGAAAGAAAAAATGCAATTCTGCCACTTCTCCTTCATACTCAGAAGTTTTTTGCAAAGTAGAATTCAACTTATTTACTTCTTTCAATTGTGCCATGCCCAACCAAGCTTTTGCTTTCATTCGCTGCAGGTAAATTGAATTTGGATAGTCTTTTTCAAGAATAAAAATTGAATAAAGTGCATCTGCATACTTCGAATCAATTACATCATTTCTGATACTTTCAAAGCGGGCAATTGTGCGAATGTATTTGAATTTATCTTCTCCAAAAAGGTACGTTTTTGTCCCCCAATTGCTCAAATTCGCAATCTCTTTTTCAACCGATTCCTTGCGTTTTTTAATATTGGGATGTGAACTTTTTGAATCATCTTCGTCTTCCACTGCTTTGATAGGAAATTTATCCTTTGAAAACATAGATTCTGGGACAAACATATTCTCTGAATTAAAATATGTTTTGCTAACTACCAATTCATCAAAAGGCAAATACGAAAACATCAATACATCAAATGTTGGCAACACTTCCTCTTTCGTATATCCTGCTGCATGAAACATTTTCAACCCAATTCGATCTGCATCTAATTCTTTTTCTTTAGAATATTGACTCAGTCTTTCAATGGTTCTTTCACTTCGATTTGTTTTAGTTTTCCAATCAAAAGTTTCAACCACATGTTTTTCAGTATAATGTGCTATTTCATGCGCCAAAACGTATGCCAATTGGGCTTCACTGGTCAATTGAGAAATCAAACCAGTGGTTACAAATACAATTCCTTGATCTGTTGAAAATGCATTGGAGGAATTTGATTTTAAAGTATAAAAGCGCAATTCTTTCTGTAAAGTTGCATCGTCTTTTAGCAATTTCTGAGCAACCATATTCAAATACATGGTAATTTCATCACCATAAATTACTACACCAGAATGCAATAATTCATCTATTGAATAGTGAATTCCTTCCAAGAAAACTTTTTCGCTTTTTCCTTTTAAGGTAGTTCGGTCTTTTCTCAAATCATCGCTGATTTTAGCGTAGGTCATTTGCGTGAAATCAGCAGGAATCGTTCCTACTGAGGCCAAAGATTTATAATCGTTAAAATTTTGTTGTGCAAAACCAGAACTAAAACTGGAGAAAAATGCAAAAAAAACTATATAAACAATTGTAAACCTGAAGTTTGTCAAAATCATAGTTAAGTTAATTTTAAAATAGTCAGTGAAATTAAGCTATATTTTTGTGAATTGAGAATTTTCAGTTCAATATTTTTCTGTTCAATAAAGGAATAAAGTGCTATTTAATTTCAATGGTTCTGATCAATTCAAGTGATTTACAATGCATATTCACTTTTTGCGTAAATTGATATGTCCCTGGTGAATCGTATAAATGAACCGGATTCTCATCGCTTGAAATTTGACCATCACCAAAATTCCATTCAACCCATGAGGCGTTTTCTGAAGTATTGTATGCCTTCAATTCTCTGCCATTAATTACCAAGTCAAATCCTGATTTTAATTGGGTAGATTTTTGCACGAAACGCCACTGACTTAAATTGTTTAAAACAACTTGTGAAACATTCGATTCGATAATTTGTCTCACATCAGGTGCTAAAGCAACAAATGCTTTGTTTTCAATTGGTGATTCACCAAAAATAGTTGTGTAGAAAGTACTTGAAATCAAATAAGAGCCTTCAAAACTTGGGTGAATATTATCAGGATGATACAAATTTAAACCTGCATAATTTTTCCGAATCGTTTTCCAAACTTCACCAATTGGGGCAATTCTTGCATTCAATAAATCAGCAAAACGCATGTATTGATTCGTAATTCGCATTTGCATAGAATCATAATTTGCCACAGCACTCCATTTTGGATTCCCATTTTTGTAGCCCCAAGTCATATACAAAACCACTTGCGTACAAGAACTGTTTGCTTGAATACTGTCCACAATTTGCTTGGCGAATGGCAAACTTTTTTTATTTACAATCGATTCAGGTTGCGCTAATTCATTGCTATGTCCTTGAATAATTACATAATCCCATTTTCTAGATTTAATCGCTCGGTATG
>JBFYPS010000034.1:0-22270 GCA_041303135.1 Crocinitomicaceae bacterium
ATAAAATTGTGATTATTCCCTAAAAAGACTTTCAAAAAATTAAATGACTAAAATTTTAAGTTTTTTTTCAATAAAACTTGTCATTAATTAGAATATTGTTAATATTGCAGTGTCGAAACAGATCGATTCGAAATAATCACACAGCACATTTAATAGTATAGTGTACTTTCCAGTAATTACTAATTCATATTTATGAATATCAAAGATTTAGAGAGCAAAAAACTCCCTGATTTGCGTGAAATTGCCAAAGCAGCCGGAATAAAAAAAGTTGAAACCTTTAAAAAATCTGAACTTCTTGATGCAATCAAAGAACTTTCATCCGCAACCAAAGATGAAAATCCAGCTCAAATCCAAAGAAAAGCGAAACCAGAAAAAGTAAAAGTTCAAGAATCAGCAGCTGAAGTGGCACCGATTGCAGAACCTAAAACTGAAGAAAAGATTGCGGTGAATTCTGAGTCTGAAAATCCAATCAAGAAAAGAAAAAGATTGGCTCCTGAAAAAGTAATTATTGGTGCAAAGCAACCAGCAATTCAAAAGACAGAAGAAAAAAGCGACCTTTTTACTGCTACAGTAGATACAAAAATTGAAACTCCAGCTACTGAATTAGAAAAAACTCCTGAAACAGATTCAGAAGAAAAACCTGAAATAAAAGGACGCGATATCCGCAAAGAATTTGCCAACAAAAAACCATTTCAACCGAAAGAAAATCGTCCAAATTTCAAAGAAAAAAGACCTTTCACTGAGCGAAATGAAGAAAATACTACGCCTGCTGAAGGTGAAACTGCTCCTATAGAAAGAAAACCTTTTGTTCAAGGGCAAAAACCAAATCCGAACCAAAACCAAAACCAAAACCAAAATCCAAATCAAAATCAGAATAGACCAAATCCTAGGCCTAATCCGAATCAAAACCCAAATCAAAATCCGAATCAACAACGCAATCAGAATCCAAATCAATTGGCGCAACAACAACGTCAAGCGGAAAAAGAAGCTGAAGAAGAATTGTATGATTTGGCTGGAATTGTAAGCGCAGAAGGTGTTTTAGAAGTGATTCAAGACGGTTTCGGTTTCTTGCGTTCTTCAGATTACAACTATTTGGCTTCACCAGATGATATTTATGTTTCTCAAAGTCAAATCAAACTTTTTGGTTTGAAAACTGGAGATACAGTTAAAGGAACAATTCGTCCTCCTCGTGAAGGTGAGAAGTTTTTCCCTTTGGTGAAAGTAGATTCAATCAACGGCCGTCATCCTTCATACATCCGTGATCGCGTGCCTTTTCAATATTTAACACCTTTGTTTCCAAATGAGAAATTCATTTTAACTGGACACAAAGATGAAAGTATGTCAACAAGAATCATGGACATGTTCGCACCTATTGGAAAAGGTCAACGTGGAATGATCGTTGCTCAGCCGAAAACAGGTAAAACAATGTTGTTGAAAGATGTTGCCAATGCAATTGCTGCCAATCATCCAGAAGTTTACTTGATTGTATTATTGATTGACGAACGTCCTGAGGAGGTTACAGACATGGCTCGAAGCGTAAAAGCGGAAGTTGTGGCTTCAACTTTTGATGAGCCTGCTGAAAGACACGTAAAAGTGGCGAACATTGTGCTTGAGAAAGCAAAACGCATGGTTGAATGTGGACATGATGTTTGTATTTTATTAGATTCAATTACACGTTTGGCGCGTGCTTACAATACTGTTTCTCCTGCATCTGGAAAAGTTCTTTCTGGTGGTGTGGATGCGAATGCGTTACATAAACCAAAACGTTTCTTCGGTTCTGCAAGAAAAATCGAAAATGGCGGTTCACTTTCAATCTTAGCAACTGCATTGGTTGAAACTGGTTCTAAAATGGACGAAGTAATTTTCGAAGAATTTAAAGGAACTGGTAACATGGAATTGCAATTGGACCGTAAAATTTCTAATCGCAGAATTTTCCCAGCCATCGACATTTTAGCTTCTGGAACAAGACGTGACGATTTGTTGGTTAACAAAGACATGTTGCAACGTATTTACGTATTGCGTCGCCACATTGCTGATATGAATCCAGTGGAAGCAATGGAATTTTTGAAATCACAAATGGACCATACGCGCTCAAATGAAGAGTTTTTGGTTTCAATGAATAGATAATTAATTTTTTAAACTGTCAATTTCTACTTTGAGATTGACAGTTTTTTTTTGAATGAATATGAGAATTACAGTTAAAGTTGGATTTATATTTGCCATTGGTTGGATGCTTGTTAAAATGATTTTTCATTTTGCAGGAATTTCTACAACTTCCATTGTACCAACCATTTTTATCAATATGTTTTTGCTTTTATCGTCCATTTCAATTGGATTGTACATGCACAAACAAAGAGAAGGTTTTACACAAGGAAACGCGTTGAGCGATATCAAATCAAGCATGACTGTTGGTATTCCTTATACCATTTTGGTGGTTATTTTCATTTATATTTATTACAATTACATCAATCCTGATTTTGTAAATCACATGATTGCTGAAAAATTAAATGCCTACAAAACAGGTTTAGGAAATCCAGAGGAATTGAAATTGATTCGCGCGAGTAACGAAGCTTTTGAAGTAATGACAAAGGAAGATATATACAAAGAAATGGAGAAAAGCACGAGAAGCACAATTTCACCTTTTTCAATCACTACGATTTCTTTGCTTGGAATGATTTTACTTTCAACGGTTTACAGCTTACTCGTTACTGTAATTTTTAGAAAAGTTTTGCTTAGAGGCTTAAGATAATTTCGAATTTCTTTCTAAATCAATGTTTTTTGCTCCCATGTAGAAGAAGATTGTGCATCCCAACATGAAAAGGTGACTTAAATCGTCTTTATTTAACCATTTGTGAGGATTAATTTTGAGCAAGAAGAAAAAAGCTGATGGCAAACAAATCAGCACACCATAAACCATGTACTTCATGTAATCATGCCCTTGTTTGAAATAGATGTAACCCAAAACTCCACAAAAAATAATGTATGTGATCATTGCATCAATCGCAATGAACAGGAAATTTTGTTTCCATATAGCCAAGAATAAAAATACCGCAGCCTTAATAATTATTCCAACTTTAAGAACTTTTTTATTGCTTTGATTTTTCATTTTAACCAACATTGCCATACTGGCAAAATACCCAGATAGAATTCCTGTAATCCAATTTGGAAATTTACCTGGAATGGCAAAATATTGGAAAAACAAATGTCCAAACCCTGCAAATAAAGTGGAGAAAGAAAATGTGATGAAAAAATATTTCCAATAATTTACTTCTTCAAAATTTCTACTTTTCAATTTCAAAAAAGCATAAAAACAAAATGAAGCAATCATCCAATTTGTTATTGCTGCCATCGGCTCTTGAAGATTTAATCCTTGAAAAGAAAAATAGATAATTTCTGCTTGATTCATTTGGCAAATTTACGGAAATCCAATAAAATAAAGGGAATTTAAAATTTATTCTCCAAAAATTGTCTGATTTTAACAATCACTTACTTACCTTTACGTACTTATTAAATTAAATAATTTCATCACTCTAAAATATGAAAATACCATCCAAATACATGGAAGAAGCTGTAGAACAATTAGCTACACTTCCAAGCATTGGAAAACGATCTGCTTTGCGTTTGGTAATTCATTTATTGAATAGAAAACCTGAAGAAGTCGAGCGTTTTGCACAGTCATTTTTAGAGATGAAAAAACATGTAAAGTATTGCAAATCTTGTGGAAATATTTCTGATTTGGAAATTTGTGCTATTTGCAGTAATCCGCAAAGAAAGCAAGATGAAATTTGCGTTGTAGAAGATGTTCGAGACGTGATGGCTATTGAAGAAACAGGATCTTTTCATGGAATTTACCACGTTTTAGGCGGAATTATTTCTCCCATGGACGGTATCGGACCAGCAGATTTAAACATTCCTTCGCTGTTGGAAAAAATCAACACAGGAAATGTCAAAGAAGTCATTTTTGCACTCAGTGCCACCATGGAAGGCGACACCACCAATTTCTTTTTGTACAAAAAAATCCAACCTTCAGGAATCACCGTAACTACTTTATCACGTGGAGTTTCCGTAGGCTCAGAATTGCAATACGCTGACGGATTGACATTGGGAAGATCGATTATCAATCGGACGCTGTTTCGAGTGGATTGATGTTGACGATTTTCATGCTAAAATCCACTTTTTTAGATAGAATTTAAAAATATCTCTATTTTATTATAATATTTTTTTGATGAGTAAAACCTGAGAGTTTGCATGTGTATTGGCTCCATCTGCAGGAGTTATAGTTAAAGCTGACGTATTTCCACTAGGATTAATTATTGCAAGTATTGAGTTTATTCCGGTAGTCGTAACGAAAAAGCTTCCAGTAATTAAATGTCCGCCAGAAGTTGAGTTCATATTTGCGACAACTGTTTCTGGCAAATCAACACCATTCAGTTCTAATTGAATTTGACCAAGTTCTGTTGTATGAATACTGAAGTAAATTTCATAAGTTCCGATGCTTGGTAGCGTAAAACTTGTATTATCAATTCTTGCTATTCCTGCTGTCGGTCCATTTTGAGGAAAAGGAACCCTTCCTGTTCCTGCTACAGTTTTTGCAGCAATTGTAGCAGCATAGTCAGTCCCAGCTCCATTTCCTGTTCCAGATGTTAATCCAAAAAACATTGCAAATTGTGATATCGAACCTGTGGCGCCAGTTGCTCCATCAATTCCATTTGTTCCATTCGTTCCGTTAACACCGTTAGAACCATTTGTACCAGCTAAACCTGTTAGTCCGATTGAACCATCAATTCCATCTGTACCATTTGTACCATTAGTTCCAGCTAATCCTGTTAAGCCGATTGATCCGTCGATTCCATTCGTTCCATTCATTCCAGCCAAACCAGGTAAACCGATTGAACCGTCGATTCCATTTGTGCCGTTAGTTCCATTTGTTCCAGCTAAACCTGTTAAACCAATTGAACCGTCGATTCCATTTGTACCATTCGTTCCGTTTGTTCCTGCTAATCCTGTTAAACCGTTTGAACCGTCAATTCCATTTGCGCCGTTAGTTCCATTCGTTCCAGCCAAACCTGTTAAACCGATTGAACCGTCGATTCCATTTGTACCATTCGATCCGTTTGTTCCTGCTAATCCTGTTAAACCGTTTGAACCGTCAATTCCATTTGTTCCGTTTGTACCATTCGTTCCTGCCAATCCTGTTAAACCGATTGAACCATCAATTCCATTTGTGCCGTTTGTACCATTAGTTCCAGCTAAACCTGTTAAACCGATTGAACCGTCGATTCCATCTGTCCCGTTTGTTCCATTCGTTCCAGCAAAACCAGGTAAACCGATTGAACCGTCGATTCCATTTGTGCCGTTAGTTCCATTTGTTCCAGCTAAACCTGTTAATCCAATTGAACCGTCGATTCCATTTGTGCCGTTCGTTCCATTGGTGCCAACTAATCCTGTTAAACCAATTGAACCGTCGATTCCATCTGCACCGTTCGTTCCATTCGTTCCAGCCAATCCTGGTAAACCGATTGAACCATCAATTCCATCTGTACCATTTGTACCATTAGTTCCAGCTAAACCCGTTAATCCAATTGATCCATCAATTCCATTTGTGCCGTTTGTTCCATTCGTTCCATTAGTTCCAGCTAAACCAGTTAATCCAATTGAACCGTCGATTCCATCTGCACCGTTCGTTCCATTCGTTCCAGCTAATCCTGTTAATCCGATTGAACCGTCAATTCCATTTGTTCCATTCGTTCCAGATAATCCCGTTAAACCGATTGAACCATCAATTCCATTTGTTCCGTTCGTTCCATTTGTACCGTTCAGTCCATTCGCTCCATTAGTTCCAGCTAAACCCGTTAATCCAATTGAACCGTCGATTCCATTTGTTCCGTTCGTTCCATTTGTACCAGCTAAACCTGTTAGTCCGATTGAACCATCAATTCCATCTGTACCATTTGTACCATTAGTTCCAGCTAAACCCGTTAATCCGATTGAACCGTCGATTCCATTTGTTCCGTTCGTTCCATTTGTGCCAGCCAAACCTGTTAAACCGATTGAACCGTCAATTCCATTTGTTCCGTTGGTGCCATTCGTTCCTGCTAAACCTGTTAAACCGATTGAACCGTCGATTCCATTTGCGCCGTTAGTTCCATTCGTTCCAGCTAATCCTGTTAAACCAATTGAACCATCAATTCCATTTGTTCCGTTCGTTCCATTTGTGCCAGCTAAACCTGTTAAACCGATTGAACCATCAATTCCATCTGTACCATTTGTACCATTAGTCCCAGCTAATCCTGTTAAACCAATTGAACCATCAATTCCATTTGTTCCGTTTGTGCCATTCGTTCCAGCCAAACCTGGTAAACCGATTGAACCGTCGATTCCATCTGTACCATTCGTTCCGTTTGTTCCTGCTAATCCTGTTAATCCGATTGAACCGTCAATTCCATTTGATCCGTTTGTGCCATTCGTTCCTGCTAATCCTGTTAAACCATTTGTACCGTTTGTTCCATTGGTGCCAGCTAATCCTGTTAGTCCGATTGAACCGTCGATTCCATTTGTTCCGTTGGTGCCATTCGTTCCTGCTAATCCTGTTAAACCGATTGAACCATCAATTCCATTTGTTCCGTTTGTGCCATTCGTTCCAGCCAAACCTGTTAATCCAGTTGCTCCATTTAAATCACTAGTTGTAAAAGTTGTATTATCTGTATAGTTAAATGTATAAGTTCCGTCAAAATTATTGACCGTTGAAAAAATTCCAACTCCATCATTTCCAGCTAAACCATTCGTCCCGTTTGCACCTCTCAAATCAATTGTCGTAAAAGTTGAATTATCAGTAAAGGTAATTGTGAAAGTTCCATCGAAATTATCAACGGTTGAGGAGATTCCGACTCCGTTTGTTCCATTAGTCCCAGGCAAACCTGTTAAGCCGATTGAACCGTCGATTCCATCTGAACCGTTTGTTCCATTTGTTCCAGTTAATCCAGTTAATCCAGTTGCTCCAGTTAAATCACTAGTTGTAAAAGTGGTATTATCTGTATAATTAAATGTATAAGTTCCATCAAAATTATTGACTGTTGAAATAATTCCAACTCCATCATTTCCAGGTAAACCAGCTAAACCATTCGTCCCGTTTGTACCATTTGCTCCTCTTAAATCAATTGTTGTAAAAGTTGAATTATCAGTGTATGTAATTGTAAAAGTTCCATCGAAATTATCAACTGTTGAAGAAATTCCTACTCCATTCGTTCCATTAGTCCCAGCCAAACCTGTTAATCCAATTGAACCGTCAAGTCCATTCGTCCCGTTTGTTCCATTCGTTCCGTTTGCACCTCTCAAATCAATTGTTGTAAAAGTTGAATTATCAGTATATGTAATTGTGAAAGTTCCATCGAAATTATCAACAGTTGATGAAATTCCAACTCCGTTTGTCCCGTTTAATCCAGCAGGTCCAGCGGGTCCAGGAACGAAATTTAATGCAAATGGTACACTTAAAAGTTGAGAAGATCCCATTTGAACAAAACCATTTCCAAAATCAGCTTCAATTTCCATCCATTTTGTTCCAGTTCCCCAATCGATACTTGGAAAAGATCCGCCGAGTGCATTTCCGTAACCAATTTCAAGATTGATTAAACCATATTGATTGGTAGTAGCTTCATGTGTTTCTTGGTATAAGGTAGTTCCAGTTGATGAACCTTCGTGAACTGTAGCTTTTATTTCAATTGCCGCATTTGCCATTGGATTCCCCGTCGCATTTCTAATAATTGATTGATATTTGAATGCTTGTGGTGCTTGTGCAGCTATTTCATTATTTAACATTTGCCCTAAAAGCAGACTTAAAAAACAAATTGAATTTAAAAATAACTTTGCCACTAAATTTGTTGGTCTTTTTTTCATAATTATCTGATTAATGGTTGATTTCATTTTATTACTTTTTATTTCTGCACCTTAAGTTCCTGATAGAACTTATTTTTAAAAAATCACCTGTTTAGATATATGGTTCCTTTAATTTTTTTTGAACCATTTCCAAAATCAAAAAGGTAGAAATATGTGCCGACTGGAAGATCATCTCCACCAATGCTAATTCCCATTTTTGTTGTTCCATCCCATAAATTTATATATGGACTTGCTTCATAAACTTTATCGCCCCAACGGTTAAATATTTCAATTGAATTATTAGGATATTTATCTATTCCTCTAATAAAAAAGAAATCATTCGTTTCATCATCATTTGGAGAAAATCCTTCAGGAATATTGAAATCCGTTATCACAGGAACTCCATCTTTTGAAGATGGTTGATGAAATCCTTGTGTCAATGAATATTCGGAACTAGAAAAAGTTTCAATTGTTACCTCCCCAATCGTCCATGCCATTGTAGCTTCGCCACTCTCTGCATATGTTCCTGCTGAGCCAACAACAGAAAGCTGGATTTCTTGTCCAAATAAAAAACTCGCCTGAGTAAACATTATACAACAAAGTGAAAATGTAAATAGATTTATTTTTTTCATAGTCAATTATTTATAAAATTGATACTACAAAGTTGCTGAGATTTTAGGTCGTAAGTCTTACATTATTGTAGCTATAAGTTACAGTAATCACATATTCACTAATGCAAGCAAAAAAAAAATGCTCTTGAATAATTCAAGAGCATTTTAAACAAAATAATATATCTGATTGGTTAGATTATTTTGATAATTTGGCAGGATTCACGAAAGAAAGTAAATCTTTTGATGAAATTGTTTTGAAATTTAATTCAACCCTTCCAGCCAATTCATCGTATCAATTCCATCTGCATAATCACTCAACATCGGACATTGCGCTTGACCGAAAGGAACGTATTGATTCCCAACAATTACTTGCAAGTTTTCTTTGTGTTTTTCGATGTAATTTTCTACTTCTGATTGATTTTCATAACGGTGGTAAAAAAGCATCGCCAAAGGTGAATGAAGTTCATCAGATTCTTTCAACAACATGAAACCATTGTCCAAAATATTTTCTTGGTTCATTAAATGAATCGCCTTGTTGTAATCATAATTATTGGCGTATTTGTGGTGATTTACAACTTCAGAATGATTGATTATTCCTGCAAAAAAGCGATTGATATCAAAATCAGCAGGAATCAATATTTGAGATACATTGCGGCAACCCAAACCAAAATAGGTGAAAATGTCTTTCCCTAATTCGTGGATTTGTTCCTCTGTTTCACTTCCGTCAAAAATGGCCAATGATGTTCGATTTTTTCTAAAAATGTGGGGATATTTGCCGAAATAACTTTCAAAATAGCGCATTGAATTGTTACTTCCAGTGGCAATCATGGCATCAATTTCTCCGATTCGATTTTCAGTCAATGTAATTCTAGATTGAATTTCTGGTGCAAATTTGACCAACAATTCTGTCAATGCAGGAAGCAAAGTTTTATCATCTGAACTCATTTTGGCAACAATGTGATGACCAGACAATAAAACACAAAGAAAATCATGAAATCCGACCAAAGGCAAATTTCCAGCCATGATCACTCCTACTCTTTTGGGATTTTCAGTGTATTGGTATTTTGAAGTCCAATCGGTCAATGATTCAACTGACAATTGATTTCCTAAAGCCAACAGTGAATCGCAAACTGACTTTTTTGAAAACCAACCATTAAAGTGAATTTGTCGATTGATGACAATTTGAATTTTTTCGTATTCTTCTTCAGTTAATCCAAGGGAAAAATCTGTCCAAGGTTCTTGTTTTCCCAACTGAACCATCACTTTACCCAATTGGGCAAATGCATTAATCAATGTCTTTTTATTCACGACACAAAATTAATTGAAAAAGTCAGGAATAGTGTCACAAATGAATTATAAATCTTAAAATTAAAACTTCAGCAATTTAATTTTTCCCCAAAAGAAAACGGCAGAAAAAAATCTCCTGCCGCTTCATTCTAATTGCTTATTATTTACAACGATTTCAAAAATTTGAGCATTGCGTTTCGGTCGTAAGTTGGCAGATTTTTGAAAAAATTAGCTGAGTATTCCGCTTCACCACCGTGCCACATAATGGCTTCAGTCAAATTCCTTGCGCGTCCGTCGTGTAAAAAATTTCCATGTCCATTGACAATTTCTGTCAAACCAATTCCCCAAAGCGGCGGCGTCCTCCATTCATTTCCTGACGCCATGTGGTCCGGTCGATTATCTGAAAGTTCGTCACCCATATCGTGCAACAACAAATCTGTATATGGAAAAATCAATTGATTTGACAATTCTTTGAAAGCAACATTCACTGCAGTTCGTTGTTTAGGCGTATGACAAGCAGCACATTGAGCTTGAGTAAACAATTCTTTTCCACGAATTACCGCAGGATCAGTAACATTTCTTCTTGCAGGAACGGATAAAGTTTTGAGGTAGAATGTTACAGCATACAAGAGACTATCAGACAATTCTACATCATCATTTAAGTTGTCATATTGTGCTTGACCATAAGAAGCTTCCTGCGGAAAAATAAATGTGGTAATTCCCATATCTTGCAAATAGGCCGAAGCTGTTTGCTGCATCAAAGTTGGATTTCCTGCTTTCCAGCCAAATTTTCCTAATGTTTTTCTTTTTTCGAGTACATTCCAAACATAATTCGCTTTCCCTGAAATTCCATCGCCGTTTGCGTCATTGACATCTTCTTTGGCTAAAATATTTGCATCTGGAATCGCTTCCAATAATCCCAATCCAAAAACAGGTGGCGCCAATCGCGGCGAAATCATTACTCCACCTGGCAATGGCAAATAGGTGTTTGTCAACGAGTAAGTCGGTTTTCTCATTTCATAACTTGTGCCATCAGGAAACTGCAAAGTTTGGTAAGCATAACTTACATTTACATCTCCTTCAGGTTGAGCACCAAAAACTGAACGATGTTGAAATTGACCTCCAAAAAATGGAACGTCAACTGTACCACCATGTTCATCTTGTCCCGGAATACTAATTCGAATCAACAATGACATTAAATTTTCACCAGGTTCGGGTGCTTTTCCACGTCCATCGCTTATATGACATGAAACACAAGATACATTGTTAAATATCGGACCTAAACCTTGGTGAAGCGGCGCAGGAGAACTCACAAAAGTCGCTTCAAATGCAGCGTCACCTACTCCGTGATTCAATGCGTAATCGCCTGCTAAACCAGGAAAACTTTGACTAAAAGCATTTGATCCTGAAACAAATACCGTTTGACTTCCTCCAGCAAACCAATCTTGATTTTCAATTGGCTCGAGTGAACCAGCTTTTTTACAAGAGGATAATATGATGAAAGTTAAACTGAGAGAAACAATAAATAATCGATTCATATTAATCTGTAATATATTGATTTACAAAAGGTAAAAGTTCGCTTTCCAAGGTGTTTTTTAAGTCTTCAATTGCCGTGATTGCATTTTGAACTTGTGTTGGTTGCGAAATTATGGCCGTTCCAAAAGGATCTGTAATGTTGTTCAAAGCAGTGATTGAAGTATTAATTTTAGCTTTGATTGTGTTATCAAGTGACAAATTGTATTTTCTTACTAAATCTTCTAAACCAACTCCATCAGCATTGAATTTTCCCAAGTAAACATTTTGAACGCTTTTGATATTATTTCTGAAATCTGTCATTGAATTTTGCGCGTAAGGTGATTCTTCCAAACTTGGATCTGCATTTATAAAAGGTTCACCAATTTTTCCAGAGGCAACTTCATCACAAATGCCAATCATAGCGTTTACAATTTCTTGAAAAACTGCCTTTTTATTGTCATAATAAGGATTTGAAGAGGTTGGATTCTTAAAATGATGTATGTAAGAATCCGCAACATTAGTATTCCATTGACTGTAAAGATCAGCAGTTAAAGTTTCTAAATTTTTGGTCAATGCAACCAAATATTCTTTTTCACGGGTTGTAAATTGATCATACGTTTTGGTTCCATTTTGTCCCCAAAGTAGAAATTCAATTGGGTGAAATCCTTTTAAAGCATCTTCTAAATTATTGACATAAGTATCTGTAAATTGGTTTGTTCCATCAATTTGAGCATTCAAATCAACAAAATTAACTGGCCAAGTATCGATGCGAGGATCAATATTTTCAGTAGCAACGGGTCCATAAATAAATCCTTCTGATTGTTCCCAAGTTGAACGTGCAGCTTTCCAAAAATCTCTACAAATATTTAGATTTTGTTCTGTTGAATTAGATGCAAAAACCAACGAAGCCGTGTATAAATCAGCGGTATTTGTTTTCAACTGCAAATACGTCGATGCATTGATGTTAGAAGAAATGTCATTAATAACATCCTGATTATTAACAGTGACAGGTGTTGGTTCAACTTCATCTTTTTTGCAACTTTGAATGTAAATTGCAAGCGCAAAAAACATTGTAACTTTTGATATATTATTGATTTTCATTTTATTATATTTTAATATTTAATATTTCACCATTCGATAGAATACTGTATTCTTTGAGATTTCTTTCTGCAGGCGCTTGAGTTACCTTCCCTTCCAAATCATACCTGCTTCCGTGTTGATTACAAACAAAACCTGAATTTGTCGCAATCAAAGGATAAGTTCGGTGCGTGCATTGTAATTCAAATGCACGGTATTTTTCGTTGGGAAATTTCACCACGGCAATTTCAAATTCCAAAGTTGGATTTTTAACAATCACTAAATTATTTTCTTCCGTAAATTGATTAACTGGCAATTGAATTGAACCTTGAATGATTTCACCAGAGAACGATTTCAATGGTGTACAACTTGATATTGCTGGCAAGATGGCCGAAATACCAACTATTGACGCACACAAACCACAAGCTTGTTTGATAAAATCTCTTCTTTCTACTGCCATGTTTTTTTAATTTTAAATTAGAAACTGTAACCCAATCCAAGATTCACATAATGTTGCGCCTTGAAAAATGGCTGACTTTGAGGAAAAGGATTTACAATTAAAAGTGGATTGATTTCACCTGTCAATCGATAATTGTAATCTAATTTGACGAAAACACCTTTGATAGGTTGAAAACCAAGTCCTGCTACAATATATTGTTGATTGTTAGCGTCATTGAAAATCCCTGAACCATCTTTTGGCAGTTTAAAATTCATATTTAGATTTTCGTATCTCGCAAAAACAATCCAAGAACGAGTTGATTTTGGAGTTAAGTTGTATGAAGCTTCGAAATATCCGCCTAAAATACTTTCAGGTGTGTTGTTTGCATAAGCGCGATTGATTTCTCCTGCATTTGGAATGTTAATAAACGAGACCAAACCCTTCAAAGTTAGCTTTTTAGATAGATACTGAACATTTGCTTCAACCAACTCAACAGGTGTTCCAAATGCACCAGATTGTAGTTGTAAACTATCAGCTTGAAATTTAGGTAAACCAGCGCTTCCACCAAAATATCCTGAAACTTGGGCACGAATATTTTTATAATAATATAATAAAGAACCTGTTAGAGCCAAGGAAGTTGTTTTAGCATTGCTGCCCTCAAATCGTCCATCTCGGATTCCTGTACCACTTGAAAACCCTGCGCTATTCAAGCCATTCATCAAGCCTAAAGAGTAGTTCAATCCAGGAATTTTCCTACTATTACCGTACAAACCAACACCAATTTCTCTCCAAGTGGAAGGAATGATAAAGGTTTCAACGTAAGTTCTATCATTTCCATTGAAGGTTGTTGGCAAGTGATTTTCGTTGATAATTCCTATTCTTGGAATAAATAACCCTGCTGTAATATACATTTGACGATTGATGTCGAATTTCAAAAATGCTTGTTCAATAGCATATTCTCCACTTGCTTGTCCTCCTACAATTTTTGCATCTTCAATTTCCATTTCAGAAAAGAAGGAAATTCGTTTGGTAAATTTGTGACCAATAAACAAAATCACTCGATCAACATTTGCTTCTGCTGTTTTTAAAGTTAGATTGTTCGAATACTTGAAACTACCATAGCCAGAAATCACAGTAGTTGCATTCGAAGCTATCAATCCTGCAGCAAGGGAGTCTTCTCTGGTTAACACTTGACTTTTGGCAGTCAAACAAAACATTATTGTCAATAGAGAATAAACGTATTTTTTCATCTTTTAAATTTTTAGACAAATCTAACTTTTTTTAAAAATGTTGGCAATACCTTTTTTGTGGTATTTTTATATAGACTTAATCTAAACAACAAAAAAGTAAAATGTTAAAAAAATGCTTGCTAGATTTTGTATATTTGAAGAAATTAAATCCGATGAAAAAGGAGACTCCTGTAGTGTTTTACGACGGTGATTGTGGTTTTTGCAATAAAACAATTCAATTTATTTTGAAGCATGAAAAAAAAAATGTTTTACACTTCGCAGCCTTACAATCCGAATTTTCACAAGATTTTTTTGAATCGAATAGATTTCCAAAACCAGATTTAAGTACTTTTTATTATTGGAACGGATCGGAATTATTTTCGAAATCAACAGCTGCTTTACATTTATTAGATCAATTAAAAAGCCGATTTCAGGTTCTAAAAATTGGATACATTTTACCTAAAATACTGAGAGATAAGATGTATGATTTTATTGCTCAACGAAGACATAAAATAGCTAATGGATTTTGCGTCATTCCAAGCATTGAAAACAGAAAAAGGTTTATTGATTAGTTTATTTTTGTGCCTTTTTCTCTGAAGCGCTTTTTTCCAGTATTTCTTTGGGAATTTCAATAACCTTCAATAAATCAGCAATATTCAAAGGACGATATTTTGGATTCCATGAAAAATATTGGATAAATTGTTCGTCTTTATTGATTTGATCCATGGGATACATCACGCCATCTGGTTGGCCCAAATAAGTTACACTTTCTACTTCGCCACTATCCAAAAGCACTTTTAAATCGCTTGCATACAATCTTGTCATTCCTTTTCGTTGAATTTCAATCAAAGTATCGTTTTCCTTCGTTTCTTCAGGAAAATAAACAGTTTGTGCATTTCCTTTTACATCGAGCTTCTTTAATTCATTCTCTACAAAATAGGCAATCATCTTTTTTCCAGCGACTTGATTGTACAATTCACCTGAATCTAATTGCATCACTGCAGAAGATTTGTCTGTAATTTCCACTCTTTCAATAATGGTGTCTTTCAGAAAAACTTCCATAAATTGTCCTTTTAATTCAGCATTTTTGCTCCAAACCATTGGTTTTTCAAACATTTCAAGTTTGCCATTTTTTTGCTGATAACTGATACTATCGCATTTTCCTTGAAAATCTCTGCTAAAAATCCGAACATCATGGTGACCCAATACTTTTTCCAATTCATTCAAACTGTCCTGATAACTAAATAAAGTATCAGCGTGTATGAAAAGTGTATCTTTTTTAAGTTGATATTGCGCAATCGCTTTTCCCGTTAGGAATCCGAATTTCTTAACATCTGAAAAGTAGGCTTTTTCTCCATTGAATGAAATTTTGTTGCTCGTATCTCGGTAGAAAATATTTCCTTGACCTTGAGAAATTCCTTTTTGCGGGTTTACATATAAACTGTCGCCAGAAATAAACTTGGTATCTTTAATAATCGAAGCATTTTTCTGTAAAACACCTTCTTCTGTTTCCGTCTGAAACCAACCTTTTTCACAATGAATGGAATAGGTTTTCGAATTGATATCCGTTGGACCAAAGAAATAGACTTTCTTGACTAGATATTTGTACCTCAAAGTATCTGTTTTCATAGTCAAGCTATCATTTCGATAATTCACTTTTCCGCTAAAAAATAGATTTTTGGTGTTTGGATAAAAATAACCCACTTTACTGGTCAAAATTTCTTTGTTTAGAATGCTTTCAATTCTGCCGCCATTTCTGTAAACGGCTTGTTTCAATTTGGCGTCATATTCAAGCGTATCGGTCAATAATTTGTATTCTCGATCACGCATTCTCACATTTCCCCACAATTTTGCTTTTTTCGTTCTTCCATTGTAATACATGGAATCACAAAATAAATTGAGCGTATCATTGCTATTGATATGTACTTTTCCGTAGGCTTTAACTTCATTCGTTTTGTCATAAAAATAAGCGGAATCACAATACATTACATTTCCTTGGTAGGTAAAATTGACTCCTCCACCTGTTAATTTTTGTGCGCCGGTTTTTTCATTGAATGAAAGTTTATATGCTCCAGGCAATAATTCTAAAATATCGTTTTGACTCCACGAATTGGTCGAGAACAAAAAAATTGCGCCTATGACAAGCGCAATTTTAGATATTTTAAAAATGTATTTCAATTTTACTTTTTATTTTGCAATGTTTGCGTTCGATCAGGACCAACTGAAACCACAGTAATTGGAACTTCCAGTGCATTTTCGAGATAAATAACATAATCTTTCAATGCTTGTGGCGCTTCTTCGAAGGATTGCAATTTTGTTAAATCACAATTCCAACCTTGAAGATCTTCATAAATTGGCTCAATTTCTACGTCATTGATATCGAATGGAAGATAATCAATAACCTCGCCATTTATTTTATAATGTGTACAAACTTTGATTTTATCAAAACTACTCAAAACATCAGCTTTCATCATCGAAAGTTCAGTTACACCATTGATCATAATCGCATATTTCATCGCAGGTAAATCTACCCAACCACATCTTCTAGGACGACCAGTTGTTGAACCAAATTCTCTGCCTTCTTGACGAATGTGTTCACCATCTTCATCCAACAATTCAGTAGGAAAAGGACCACTTCCAACACGCGTGCAATATGCTTTGAAAATTCCAATTACATCTCCAATTTTTGTTGGCGCAATTCCTAATCCAGTGCAAGTTCCAGCAGTAACAGTATTTGAAGAAGTAACAAAAGGATAAGTTCCGAAATCGATGTCTAGCATTGTTCCTTGTGCACCTTCAGCCAAAATTTTCTTTCCAGATTTCATGGCATCATTGATATATTGCTCACTATCCACGCAAGTCAATGAACGCAATAATTCAACACCTTCAAAAAATGCTGGTTCAAGTTCTGTAATATTATATTCAAAACCTTCGTAATGTTTTAGCATTCCTTTGTGTTTTTCAACCAAAGCTTCATATTTTTCTTTGAAATTTGGTGAAAAAATATCTCCAACTCTCAATCCATTTCTACCAGTTTTGTCCATATATGTTGGACCGATCCCTTTCAAAGTGGAGCCAATTTTATTTTTTCCTTTTGAAATTTCAGAAGCAGCATCCAATAATTTATGCGTTGGAATTATGATATGTGCTTTTTTAGAAATCAACAAAGCTTCTTTCATATTCAAATTAAAAGGCGCCAATTTTTCAATTTCTTTTTGAAAAACAACTGGGTCAATTACAACTCCATTTCCAATTAGATTTTTGACTTCCTTTCTGAAAATCCCTGAAGGAATTGTGTGTAAAACATGTTTTATCCCTTCAAATTCAAGTGTATGACCTGCATTTGGTCCACCTTGAAATCTTGCAATAATGTCGTACTTAGGAGTTAAAACATCCACAATTTTTCCTTTTCCTTCGTCGCCCCATTGAAGGCCTAATAATACATCTACACTCATTGCTTAATTTGCATTTACTTTTTTTAATCCTTCTTCAATTGTTGGACAAATGGTGAATATTTCGTTTAATTTAGAAATATTGAATAATTTCTCAACTACTCCATTCAGTCCACACAAAATCAATTCTTTTCCTGCATTTCTAATTCTTGTCAGAGATCTTATAAAAAAATTCAATCCTGAACTATTAATGTATTCTAATTTAGAAACATCAAAAATGATAAAGTTATTTTCTGATTCTATCGCTTGAGTTAAATCAAGGAAAATTTGTTCTACTGCATCAACTTGACTAATTCTACCAGAAATACCAAAAACAACCACATTTGGTTGACTCGTTATGTTATAATCAAAAGTCACTATTCGATTTCTTCTTTAGAATTTCCTTTAACACCATAGAAATAAAGTGAATGATGTTGTACTTTAACACCAAAAACTTCTTCAATTGTTGCTTTTATTTGTTGAATTCTTGGATCACAAAATTCGATTACTTCGCCAGTATCAGTTATAATAACGTGATCGTGTTGTTTTGAACCGTGAGATTTTTCGAATTGCGCTATATTTTTTCCGAATTGATGTTTTCTAACCAAATTACAAGCTAAGAGCAGTTCAATGGTATTGTATAATGTAGCTCGAGAAACGCGGTAATTTTGGTTTTTCATTTTGATATACAAAGATTCGATATCAAAGTGCCCTTCGTAATTATAGATTTCTGCGAGTATGGCGAAGCGTTCAGGTGTCTTCCTGTGACCATTTTTTTCGAGATAAGCCGAAAAAATATTCTTTACCGTTGATTGTAATTCTTCTGTCAACATTCCTAATGGGAAAATACAAAATTAATGCTTTTTTTTGGTCTAAATTGAAATGAAGATTTTTCTTTTCACAATTTATTCACATTCTGAAAATTTGAACGAATTTATCGAAACGGCATAAAAAAAGCTGCTTGAATTTTACTCCAAGCAGCTTAAATGAAAATAATTTAAAATCTATTTTACGATATCCATTTCATTGATCAAATTGGTAGCGCCATAGCATTTGTCAATCAACCAAAGTGTGTATCTCACATCCAAAGAAATTGTACGTTGGATATTTGGCTCAAAATAAATATCACCAGACATTGCTTCCCAGTTACCATCAAAAGCAGTACCAATCAATTCACCTTTTCCATTGATTACTGGAGAACCTGAATTTCCACCCGTGATATCATTGTTTGATAAAAAGTTTACAACCAATTGCCCTTTTTCATCAGCATAGCGACCGTAATCTTTTTTGCTCCAAAGTTCTTTGATTCTTGCATCAACAACAAACTCAGGATTAGTTGGGTCTTCTTTTGCAATCAATTCATCCATGTTAGAAGTGAAATTGTAAGCTTTACCTTCATTTGTAGTATAAGGTAATACATTTCCATAAGTCAAACGCATAGTTGAATTTGCATTTGGATAAAATTTCTTAGCTGGTTGCATGTCTTTCACTGCTTGAACAAACAATCTATTTGCACGTTGCAATTTTTCATTTGCTGATTTAATTGAAGCCTCAGTAGATGCTTTTACATAAGCATCATCCAAATCTTTTATTAAAATATACAATGGATCAGTTTTCAATTCTTTCTCGTTGTAATTTGCTGCAAATGCCTCAAATCTTGCTTTTGAAGTAAAAATTGAATATGCTTTAACTCTATTGATATAAGCTTCAATACTTTGCTCATTCAACATTTTTGCAATTCCAACTCTTTGATTCATTGGAATATCTTTGATGTACATTTTCAATACTTCAGAAAGTGTTTCCAACTCAATTTGCATGTTTCTATCTGCAAAGAAAACTGTTCCTTGTTCGAAAGCAGCATCTCTTATTTGTTTTGCTCTTTCTGCATTTCCTTTAGCTTCTTGATCTGCAGCAGCTTTCAAAGTGTAGACCATAGAATTAATATCGACTTGACGAATGAATTCACTTTGGTAAACTCTCAAATAAATAATATCATTTAATGCCTTGAAAGAAGATTCAATATCTTTCAGTACATCATTGTATTGAGGTTTTCCTGCACTGTATTTCAAGAATTCTGCTTCAATTTTTCTCTTTTTATCTGCAACATTGTTGTTTTTCAATTGCGTTGATTGACCGATAAAATATTTCCAATAATTGGCTACTTGTGCATATTTAGAAGAATATTTTAATCTTACTGCAACATCTTTGTCCATGTATTTCTTCATGATTTCTAATTTCTTAGCACGAACATCAACAATTTTAGGTTGCTCAATTGAAATTGCTTGTTCAACACCATAAGAAGTTAAAAAACGATTTGTACGACCAGGGAATCCCATTACCATCGCGTAATCATCTTTCTTAACACCTTTAATTGAAATTGGCAAACTGTGTCTTGGAGTCAATGGCACATTTGATGCACTGTAAGCTGAAGGTTTATTATCTGCACCTGCATAAATTCTGAACATAGAAAAATCTGCAGTATGTCTTGGCCACATCCAATTGTCAGTGTCACCACCATATTTTCCTGCAGATTGAGGAGGAGTTCCAATCAAACGAACATCTTTATAGGTTTCTTTTACAAAAAGATAAAACTCATTTCCATCAAAAAAGTCTCTAACAAACGCTTCGTAGTGAGTTCCTTCAACTGCTTGTTTTTCCAAAATTTTTGAAAGTTCAGCAATCTTTGCAGCTCTTTGCTCTGGCGTCATTGATTCAGTTAATTCTTTCGTAATTGTTTTGGTAACATCTTCCATACGAATGATGAAAGTTGCAGTCAATCCAGGTACTGGAATTTCTTCAGCTAAATTTTTGGCCCAAAATCCATTGTCCAAATAGTTTTTTTCTGGAGTTGAAGCATCTGCAATGGCATCATAACCACAGTGATGGTTTGTCAAAACCATTCCTTTTTTAGAGATAATTTCACCTGTACAAAATCCTCCAAAAGAAATTACGGCATCTTTTAAAGATGATTTGTTGATAGAGTAAAGTTGTTCTGGGGTTAATTTTAAGCCATGTTTTTTCATGTCTTCATAGTTTCTTCCTAACATGAAAGGAAGCCACATTCCTTCGTCTGCTTTTGCTAAAATACTCATTGAGAGTACTCCAAGCAAAACAAAAATTTTAATTTTTTTCATTTTTTTCGATTTGGTTTTTTAATCCTTTATTGGATTGACTTGTTTTTGCGATGTAAAAATAATGAAATATCTATTGAATTTTTCATTTAGTATTTCTAAAGATTGAAATTCTATCTTTTCAAGATTACTTCAACACTCATTTCTTAAACTTAATCACCGTTCTTCGATTCATTTTCAATTGCTCTTCGTTGCAATTAGTACAGTTGATTAGCGGAGAAGATTCTCCTTTGTAATCGCCCGACAATCTGCCTTTTTCGATGCCGTTTTGTTCCAAATATCCAATCACACGTTTCATTCTGCGTTCTGACAACCAATAATTGTAGTGGTTGGTCCCGTTCTTGTCACAATAAGATTGAATGAAGACCTTTAGTTCTGGTTTGGAGTTTAAAATGGGAATGATTTGATCCAATGTCGCTTTGTTTTCCTTATTCAAGTAGGACGAATTTTCATCGTAGTAAATGATATTATTGGAAAGAGCCTTGTTGAGCATGTCTTCCTTGTTTCTTTCCATTTCATCCTCATTGGCAAAAACCGGCTCATCAATCTTCACTTCTGCAAATGCTTCTTGTCCGTATTCATCTGAAACTCGCACTTTGTAAATTCCTGGTTGCAAATCTTGTGGGTCTTGAACTGTGTCGTTATTACTCCAACTGTATTTCAAACGTTTGCCGCCACCGTTCACTGTCAAATCAATCGCATGTCCTTTCTTTGGAACCGTTGAAATGATTGGCATCACTGAAAGTGTGATTGCTGGTGGATAAAGTCTGGTAGTGAAATAAATGTCACTTTTGTCTCCCTCGCGGTTGCTTGACCAGTAAAATTGATTGCCCGAAGCGATCAAGTATGCATCAAATTTCGAGGAATTTATTTTGTCACCCATGTTTTCTGGTTCGCTCCAGTTTGTCCATGAATCATCTTGTCGGATGGAGAAAAAAATGTCTGCATCACCCATGCCTCCGCGACCGTTGGTCGAAAAGTACAATGTGTCGAGTCCAAGAGATAAAAATGGGGAAATCTCAAATCCTGAACTGTTGATTGATGTTCCTAAGTTCAATGGATTAGACCATGAACCATCGACCTGCTTTTTGATCAAATACAAGTCTTCCATCCCTTTGCTATCCATTCCTGCGTAGCTCAAAATAATCACATCTTCGCCCTGACTCACAAAGAAATTAATGAAATCACCCTTGATTTTCAATGCAGGGATTTTCAAACTTTTGGGTTTTCCCCAACTGCCACCTTTCTTTTGAGAAATTGCAATGCCACTTTCTTTAGGATGCTTACCTTCATAACAGTTGATTAAGTAAATGGAAGTTCCATCGGCATTCATTCCACAAACTGCGTTGTTGAGTTTGTTATTAAGTGCCGTCAATTTCTCACTTTTGCCATAAAAGCCTTTCTCATTTTTGCTGCTGTACCAAATGTCTTGATCAATCGCGCCACCTGAGTTTTTGGCATCAAAGGTTCTCACAAAAAACAAAGTCGAACTATCTTTTGAAAACATCGGCATACTTTCCTCTGCATTCGAGTTGATGGTTTCACTCAGTTTACTCGCTGGACTGAAATCCCAAAACTGGGCTTGGGCGCTGTAAACTGTTGAGACTAGAAAAAATAGTACTAATGTATATCCTTGTTTCATTTTGATTGCGTTTTGCTAATGTTTTGCTTGGCTTTT
>JBFYPS010000035.1:0-5463 GCA_041303135.1 Crocinitomicaceae bacterium
TAGTGTTATTAGTGAAATAATCAAAAGTGTTATTTAACATTATTTTACCGCAAAATTCCTTTCAACTGTCAATATTCTTTTAACTTTGTATTTATGTCAAAATATATTTTATCTGTTGTTGCACTTGGTTTTTCATTGATTTCAATGAGTCAAGTCGTTATTTTAAATGAAGATTTTCAAACAGGTTTCCCATCTACTTGGACCATGGTTGATGTAGATCAACAAGTGCCAAATGCAGCTGTTTCTGAATATGTTAATCCATGGATTGTAAAAGCAGACCCTGAAAGCACAACTGATTCTGTTATAAGTTCAACTTCTTTTTATGAACCTATTGGACAAGCAAATAAATGGTTAATTACACCTGCAATTACCCTTGGTGACTATGGAAATTATTTATCTTGGCAAGCAAAATCGCACGATCCTTCCTATCCTGAAAATTACAAAGTATTGATCTCAACATCAAATCAAATTGCTGATTTTTTAGATACTGTGAGATTGATTGTGCTTGAAAATCCAGAATGGACAACTCGTGAAATCGAATTAAGTGATTTGGGATTCAATGGTCAAACAGTTTATTTAGCATTCGTAAATAATACCAACGATGGTTTTAAATTATATTTAGATGATATCAATGTAAGAAAAAATGATCCAGTTGGAATTAACGAATTGACTAAAATAGATGTAAAAGTTTATCCAAATCCTACAAATGACAATTTCCGAATTGAAAGCGTAGTTGAAATTGAGAATGTTTCTATTTATAGTTTAGATGGAAAACTAATGAAAGCCATCCCTTATTCCAACGGAGAAAAAATTGACATTTCAAATTACAATGCTGGAATCTATTTAGTTAAAGTGGCTAGTGAAGGTCGATTTAATACCATTAGAATCGTCAAGCAGTAAAATAATAATCTTTGTTTTTGATTATTTATTTGGCGAAGGATCAGGAATTGGAATTAATTCCAAGGTGTAATTGTAGTTAGAGATAGGTTTTAATACAATCCGCTCATCTGATAGATTGGTACAAATGAATAACCAGGTCTTATTTTGAAATTGTAATTTTACATTTTTATATTCAGGTGAAACAGAAAAGTAGCCTTTTTCACCAATTTCATCTCCCAATGTATGTAATTTTTGCAAATAGAAATTCCCAGATTTATGGAAAATTAGTAATTCTTTGTATTTCAAACTTATAGGAGAAAAGTCTTTTCCATTTTTGTATTTGTGATTAATCAACCAGACTTTTGAATTGTTGTCATGAAAAATATACGAAGGATCAACTTTTATTAATTCATCATCTGATAAACAAGAACTTAACAACAATATCATCAAAAGAAAGTAGCCAATTCTAACCATGTTGATACTATAAAGCCATTTTGTTATCACGAATTACCTTGGCAATTTCTATATTCATCGAATCTTGTATTTCTTTCTTGATATCTCTGCCTTCAATTTTTTCCACACCCACATATTGATAGCGATTTTCTTTCCATCTATACAAACATTGTAAACGATTTTCATATTCATCAAAGAATTGCAAAACTAAATCGTCATGTCCTGTAGGTGATTTTCGCATCCCAATTAAATGCGCCACAAAGGTGTTGACCAAAACCAATTTTCCTTGTTCACGTTGATAAATCAAAGCCCTTCTAAGCGGCCAATCATGAACACCAGAACGAATTACGAGTACAAAAGCATTTTCAATTGATTCATTTTCAATGAATGGCAAAATATGAAAGAACTTTGGATCACACGCGGGTTGAATCGCATTGTTCAAATCTTTTTGTTGTGGATCGCAAATTTTAAGTTCATAAAGCAAGTCTAACATTTTAGAATCTGAGAATTTGACTTCATCAAATAGAATCTCAATATTTTTTTCGTCACCAGGTACAGGTTTATCCAATTTTTCAATGGGTACATCTGTAGGCTCATCTTTGCATGCTGAGAAAAAAACTAAAATCAATATAAGTGGCAAAAACTTCATCATAGTTTTAAAATATTAAATTGAACGCTTATTTTAATTTTTGTTACTAAATATGAATAGGGAAAACAGAACTGCTCATTTCGTAAGCGCGTTTAAATTCTTGTTCAATAATTCCAGTTTCATAACCATTGTCTTGAAACCAATGCAACATTGCTTCAGTTGGCATATTTCCAGTTAAATCATTGGTTGCCATGGGACAACCGCCAAAACCTTTGATTGCACCATCAAATCTCCTACAACCACTGTTATAGGCAGCTTCGATCAGTTCTTTTGCATTTTCTGGAACGGTATGTAAATGTGCTCCAAATTCAACATTTGTCAATTCAGGAATTAAATCTTTGAATAAAGATGAAACCAAAGTTGGAGTTGCACAGCCAATGGTATCAGAAAGTGCTAAAATTTTAATACCCAATTCATTGTATAATCTTTCTGACCATTTTATTACAATATCAGAATTCCACGTATCCCCATAAGGATTTCCAAAACCCATCGATAAATAAACAACAAGATCTTTATTGTTTTTGAATGCCAAATTTTGGATTATTTCTAATCTTTTCCAAGATTCTTCTATACTAGAATTGGTATTTCTCTGTTGAAAAGTTTCTGAAACAGAAAAAGGAAAGCCTAAAAAATCTATTTCATCAAATTGTACTGCATCCTCCGCTCCTCTTTCGTTGGCGATGATAGCAAGCAAATTAGTATCAGTAGAACTCAAATCTAATTGATCTAAAACTTCGACTGTGTCTTTTAATTGCGGAATTGCTTTTGGAGAAACGAAACTACCAAAGTCTAGGGTATCAAAACCACATTTCAATAATTGATTAATGTAATTGATTTTTTTTTCAGTAGGGATAAATTCAATAATTCCTTGCATTGCATCGCGAGGACATTCAACGATTTTCAACTTTTCCATGCTTGTAAAATTAGTGGATTTTACTCTAAAATCATTCGAATTTCAAAAAATTGTCATTTGATCTTAAATCATTTTCTTTGCAAGATCGCTTTATTAATTCTTTTTATTAATCCTGGACCTTCATAAATAAAACCAGTATATAATTGTATCAAATCTGCACCTGCATCTAATTTCTCCAAAGCATCTGCCTCTGAATGAATTCCACCAATACCAATGATTGGAAATGCTTTGTTCGATTTGTTAGCAAGATATCTGATAACTTCAGTTGAACGATTTTTTACTGGTTTACCTGACAATCCACCTGCACCAATTTCTTCGATTGTTTTAGCATCTGTTTTTAAATTCTCCCTTGAAATAGTTGTATTTGTTGCAATAACTCCTTGGATTTTTGATTTTTCAACGATTTCAATAATATCATCCAATTGTCCATCTGTTAAATCGGGTGCAATTTTCAATAAAATTGGCTTGGGAGATGCATTTTTATTATTTTCTTTAACCAATTCAGACAATAATTCCATTAACGGCTCTTTCTCTTGTAAATCACGTAAGTTGGGTGTATTAGGAGAAGAAACATTTACTACAAAGTAATCAACTACTGGAAATAAAATATTGAAAGCCTTGAGATAATCTAAAAGCGCATCCTCATTGGCCGTAACTTTATTCTTGCCAATATTTCCGCCGATAATAATATTTGTCTTCTTGTTTTTCAATCTTTCTGCAGCAATTTCAGCTCCTTCATTATTGAAACCCATTCTATTGATGATTCCTTCATCTTGTTTGACACGAAATAACCTTGGTTTTTCATTTCCTGGCTGACCTACGGGAGTAACAGTTCCTATCTCAATAAAACCAAACCCGCAATAAGCTAGATCGTTAAACATTTTGGCATCTTTATCAAAGCCTGCACCTAATCCAACTGGATTTTTAAATTTAAGTCCAAAAACTTCCTTTTCAAGTTTTGAATCTTCAATGACATACATTTTTTTCCAAATCCATTTCATTCCAGGAATACTAAGTAAGAAATGGATGGCTTTGGCAGTAAAGTGGTGGACCTTTTCAGGATCAAATAAAAACAGAAAAAATCTTACGATTGAATACATAACTTCGAACTATAGACAAAGGTAAAAACAGAAAGCGAGGAACAAATGCCCCTCGCTTTAATTTTATCAATATGTTTCTAACAATTAGAACTTCGCTCTTCCTCCTTTGTAACGAGAAACACGCATTTTCTTCATTGCTTTGTAAGACATGTTTTTGTAGAAAGTCAAATTCACATAAAAATATGCGTCTTTTTGTGGCTCACCTCTTTTAGAACCTGGATTAAACCATTCAGGATGAGTTACTGAAGGATTACTTAATGCAGCTGATGTAGCAGAAACTTCAGTTGCTAAGATTGCTGGATCGTAATAAAAACCATGAACATCATCAATGTAATCAGAGAAAGTTTTCACATAAGTTGCTTCAATTCCAATTCTCCACATTCCTGAAAGTGCTCTTCTATAACCAATTCCAATTGGAACAGTAGCTGTAAATGGCAAATAAACTTTTGCACCACCATCTAAACCTTGACCTTCAGTTTTCAAAGGTCTTAAGTTTTCCCAACTTCCGTTATATTGTGCTTGAGGATTGAAATAGGCCAAACCAATTCCAGCGAAAACATAAACTTGATCATGGTGCTCACCAAAACCTTTCATGCCTTTCATGTTATATCTTTTACCATATTTTTCATTCACAAAAATTAACCATTCCAAACGTTGGTTTAGGTTAACAATTGGAGAACGAAAAGATAAATTTCTAGCATTTCTATCTCGATCATTTGTCAATGCATCGCTTCCTCTTAGCATACCAATATTCAATAAAGTAGTTGTTGCAAAATGTGGAGCAAAACGGTATCTATATCCAATACCAACATTAAAACTTGTTGAAGGAAAATCTAAATCAACCAAACTATAATCTGTACCAATTTGATCTCTTCCGCCTAAATCTCCCAAAAATTGCGTTGCACCACCTTGAATAATAAATTCCTTTTTGTTCATTTTCCAATTCTTTGCAGAATTGAAATTAGATGACTGACTAAAAGAAATTAAACAAATTAATGTCAAACAAAAAGTTAAAAAATATCTCATAATTTTAATAAAAAAGGCAATTAAAGCCTATTTAACGATACGAATTTAAACAAAAAAATCTTCTAAATCTAAATTTGTTAGAATAAGTTATCAAAACGAACCTGTGAATGAGAATTCTAACAGTTTAATTTGATAAAACTTGCTTAAAATCATAAATCTTTCCATCTTCCATTGAGATCAGTTCAATCCAATCTTTTTGCTTCTTTTCAAAGTAAAACATCATTGACTCACCAGGTTCATTCTCTCGCGCCAAAGTAAGTGTTTTGTATTGCCCGTTTTGCAACATTCCACGGTATACATTCTGACTGTCTTTACGTTGTTCAAACCACTTTAAAACTTCTGATTGACTGATGGTTAAAACAACAAAATAGAAATAACCTTCCTCATCAACATACAAATATCCATTGCCAATTTCTTGTCCTTGTCCTCTATACAAATAGGAT
>JBFYPS010000036.1:0-2603 GCA_041303135.1 Crocinitomicaceae bacterium
TTTATTTTCCTAAAAATGAGGTTTCCTGCGATATTGAACAACACATTTTCCGCTTGGGTCAGAACCTACTGACAACAGAGTACATACAGATCAATACGCAACAGTTTAGCATTGATCTGAAGTTAAAGAATATGCACCCATTGCGAACATTTAAAAATTCAATGGGTTACAACTACTTCATTCCGAATCTTCCGTGTTACCATTCGGTGTTAAATACAGCACAAAACGTTTCTGGCGAAATACAGCACAACGGGGTGTGTTATACTTTGAATAATGCCATGGGTTATCTAGAGAAAAACTGGGGAACTACCTTTCCGGAAAGCTATTTTTGGGTTCATGCCGTTGACCCCAGCAATCCGCAAATAAGTCTGCTTTTCTCCAAAGCTAAAATCGTATGGCTCGGCAAAACATATGTCAAACATGTAGGTTATTTGTGTTTAGAAGGTCAGCAAATTGAACTGCGGGAGTTAAAAAAATTCTCGGTATCCGGTAGGAATATTAGTCCAAAAAATCGAATCATTCAAATGAGGAGCGCTTCGGCCCAACTAGATCTGTCTCTAGATGATGGCCGCGAAGTCGTTTTTCATGGACCAAAGGACGGCGCATTGTCAAGGATGATTCATCACCAAGCCGATGTTCAAATCGAAGTTTTGCTCACTTATGAAAATCGAAGGCAGCAGTTTCAGATGGTGGGTAATTTTGAAGATATCGGTTGGTTTTAAAAACTTCAACTTAAAAATAAGTGATCCTTCTCGTCATGATATACACGCTATTGTCGTCTGAATTTTTAACCGTTTGTTTGATCCAATTTCCGTGCTGATCAAATTCGTAGCTTGATGTTTTTGTGTTGGTGATCTCTCCATCCGCATCTTGCTCGAGCACCTTCACTGGATTGTTATCTTCAAAATAAGTGATGGTTACGCCATCTGGCTCGTTGTCTGCGTATACGGTCCAAAACTCTATTTTCAGCTGCTTATTTTCATAAGTATAGTTCGATTTTTCCGCTAATCCTTCTTCATTGTCTCCAAAAATATGTTCTTGGATATGACCATCTGAATCATATGTAAGCAGTTGGAAGTCTATCCATCCTTCATAGTACGACAACATTTTGATGGGCCTTTTCTGCTGATCATAAAATATGGAATCAATACCTATTAACGCATTCAAGGAATCTGTTTCTTTTTTCACGATTAAGTTTCCGGCTGGATCGTAGAAATATGTAAAGTTGGTGAAAGGTGTATGTTTTATACTACTTATGAATTTATAACGTTCAAGCTTAATCCTGCCAAGGGCATCATACTCATAGAAACTATGGTGATACAAACGAAATCGCTCGATGAGTTTTGTATTTTGATACTTATAATATTCCGTACGAAACTTGCTGCCGGAGCGGTAAAAATCAACTTTGACCAAGTTTCCAATGGAGTCAAAATACGATTTTGAATCATCTTCCCAAGTATGTTCCCATCCAGGTTTCACCACCGTAAAGGTCCCATTTTGCTCCTTTCCAATAAAACATTTCTCCTCAACTATACTAACTTTTCCTTTTAGATGTTGAGTATTCCAGTTGGGCGCATCTTGTTTCCAAGTCTCTTGTGCCGTCGTCCAAAAGGAAAAAGTGATGAAGATGAGTGCGATATAAAAGCTACTTGCGAACATTCGTATGCCGAAGTTAAAAATAATTTCATTTTTTGCCTAGTTTCGTATAGCCTCAAGCTAGCTGTTATTTTTAAGAAACGATACCATGAAAAACGAACACATCAATAAGTTTCCCATATACATACTGGCATTAACCGCACTCGCTTTCTTGGCAAGTTGTGACAATTTTGAAAGGCGCTTTTACGAAAATATTGACCAAGGACAATTAAACGTAATTCAAAACGGAGCTGACACTTTTGACCTTGCAACGATTACAGATTTTGAATGGGACAGCGTCATACTCATTCGAGGAAATGAAAGTGAGCCCTACTTCAAAGAAGAGATTGAAGCATTTCTTCATCAACAGAAAAATGATGTGCATTGGGTTTACAAAACAAGCGACCTGCCCACAGATAGGGACCGTTTTTACTTTCTGACACCAGACAAAAAAATAATTGAAAAGGAAATTAAAAGCGGTATTTCTAAGCACAGACCCGCGTTTGACTTCGTTTATTGTTCAACTGACGGCAGCAACGAACGCTATTGGCTTTCGAAAAGTGAATGTAAATTCATACTGACATGCAATTCTAGAAAGGCAGGGCAAGGAACCGTATTTATGTATCCGACTTGCATGTCCAAAACTATAACTTTTTAATTCAAAAACGCAAAAGCAACAAGCAAGAGCAAAGAGCTAAATTCCACATTGTCCAAAGGAGATCCCAATAATTTGCTTTTCGATTGTGTCGTTCAAAAAAACTCCCAATAGGTGAAGATCGATCAACCGTCAGAGGATAAGTGCCTGTTATTTCGTAAATAATTTCACGGACGATCCTCAGATAAAGATAGATTGACAAAGGGTACCAAAATAGTCTCGTACAGCTATAGCCATCAGCTAGTTCAACAACATAATTAGTGCTTGAAAGATAAACTGAAGTGAGCGCACACAAGACACAAACCGCTATCAT
>JBFYPS010000037.1:0-4194 GCA_041303135.1 Crocinitomicaceae bacterium
GATTGTATTTGGGATAATTATGAGTAGCATTAAATAGTTATTGAATTATACTTCCCATTCCCCCACCCCCTCCAAATCCTCCTAAAAGTTAGATTTCACGAATCTTGGGTTCTATGCTTGGATTGAACCAAAAATTGGGAAAACGCGTTAGCGTAATCCCTTTATTTTTGTTGGGTTTAACGAGAAAATCAAGAGATCGCCTTCAATAATTTCTTTGGATCTTGGCGATTATCCCAAAAAGCCATAACGATAATCTGATCTTCCGTGATTTTATAATACAGACTGAAATGACCCATGGCAGATTCTCGCAATCTATCAAATTCCGTTTCCTTGAATGCTTCAGGATTTTTTGAGATGACCTTTAGATGCTTTGCGATAATCTCAATTAACTTCTCCGCAAAGGTTGTGCTTTGATTTCTTTCGGTCCAGTATTTCAATATTTGACGACGCTGTTTGGCAGCAGTTTCTGTCCAGACTATTGTCCTTTTAGCCATTCAAGGTCGTTTTTGTCTAGATCGTTATGAGCTATTACTCGACCATTTTGAAGGTCTGCTTCACTCATTTCGAGCATCAACTTTTGCTCTTTAGTCAATTGAATTTTTTCATTTTCTACTGCACTATTATCTACCAAACGAAGCAAAGCCATCAAATAATCTTTATCTGATATGGCAAGCAGTCTGTCAATAATTCCATTTCTAATTACATCGACTTGAGCCATTTCATTTATATTTCTACTAAGTTAATAATTCAGTTTAGTAAATCCAAATGTCATCATATTCCCCCACACCCTCCAAATCCTCATAAAAGTTAGATTTTTCGACCCTAGGGGTCACAAAAAGAACCCAGCACGAAAGTGCCGGGTTTTTTGTTTTTACAGCGGGAATCAAAACTCAATCACAGACAGAACCATCAGAATTATCGGCTAGCAAATGATTTGAAAATTTGATTTGATTATAGGGTATAGCAATCTGTTTTGACGCTGTTAAAAGACGTTGACTTTGCAGGTATGTCGACTTGTCTTCGAACAAAAAATTTGGAATTTTATCCACCTTCATTGCGATTTCAATGATCTTTTCTAAGCTAAAATTGATATTGCCATCATTTAAGATCTGTGATACTCTACCTGGAGAAATGCTTAAATGCTTTGCTAAATCTTTTTGCTTCATTTGATGTTTTTCCATGTAAGTAACAATCGCATCATAGAGCATCCCATTAATACCTTCCACCCAATAAACAGGATTTTCAAGGATTTGCTCTCTAAAATTCCTAGTAGTTTTCATCTTGATAATTTTTAATTGTTCTTATTGCAGATTTGATATCAATTTGTTGGTTATTCTTCATGCCTCCGAGCACGATAATCCTTCCTGTGTGTTTTTCTTGAAAATGATATATACGAACAGCACCGCATTTCGCCTCGAAGAATTTATTCTTTAATTTTTGTTGTTTAATTTCTCTAAATTTCGATTTTTGGTAAACGTAGCAAATTAGCCGCTAATTCGAGATTTCGTATCGCTCCTGCTATTTCATTTTCAAATGTTTTATTTCCCGCTATAGATCCAATAAAATCATCAAACAAACTATTTCCGTCAACACATAATTCAAATACAGGTATTTTAGTCGTACTTGAAATGTTTGGAGATAAAATTAATGAATATTTTGGCATTTTTATTTAGTTATAGCTAAATTATTTTTGAGATTTGTAAATTGAAATGTACTGAATTACAAATTCTCCAATGCGAGAAATATACTTAATGATGCATAGCATATAAGAACTCCCCTACCCCCTCCAAATCCTCCTAAAAGTTAGATTTCACGAATCTTGGGTTCTATGCTTGGATTGAACCAAAAAATGGGAAAACGCGTGAGCGTAATCCCTTTCCCTCATTGAGCTTAGCAATAAATCGAAAAGTTAGTACTCTCCGTTAGCAAGCAACTAAATTTCTCCCATTCCAATATGTCAAGTTTTTTGATTCATTTACTTGACATTTATATTTGTCCTGTTTTTATAATAAAATAATGGACAAATTATTTACATTTGTGTATATATTTAAATATGAAAACAACTGAATATGTATTACTTAAAATAAATAAACTCCCGAAAGGATTTGTATTCACCTATACTGATTTTAACTTAGAGGAACATAATAAAGAAGCCGTCATAAAAGCATTAAACAGAATGGCAGCTTCTGGTAAAATCGCCAAACTTTCAAAAGGCAAGTATTACAAGCCCGAAAACAGCATTTTTGGTATGTTAGAACCAATTCCGACACAAGTCATAAAAGATTTACTAGAAGAAAACGGGAAAATAACAGGCTACCTTACAGGATATAGCATGTACAATAGACTTGGTTTAACAACACAAGTAAGCAACACCATTCATATCGGGAAAAATCAAATTCGTCCGCGCTTTAAAAGAGACTACTATTCCATTGCATTTGTGAAACAAAAGAACACCATCACTAAAGAAAATATTGAATTGCTTCAGATACTTGATTCCATTCGGTATATTAAAAAAATTCCTGATACCAGTATGGAGTCATTATGCAAACGATTTTTAGCTATTCTTAACAGTATACCTGATTTGCAAATAAATACCATGATGCGACTTGCGTTAAAATACTCACCTGCTACAAGAGCATTACTAGGCGCATTCATCGATCAATTGAACCGTGACCTTTCAACAAACGAACTTTTTAAATCCTTGAACCCAATTACAAAATACAATATACCACGTTTAGCAAACGTTTTAGGAACCTCTCAAAAATGGAATATCGTATGAAGCTACATGAAGACATCAACTTATTTTCAGCTACCGTGAGGGCCGCTTCTGCGCACTTAAATATCAATTTGGAATTTGTAGAAAAAGACTATTGGATAACACTGGTATTAAATCGCTTAGCAGGCAGCAAATATGTAAATGAATCTGTTTTCAAAGGGGGCACATCTTTATCAAAAGGATACAATTTAATTGAACGATTTTCTGAAGATGTGGATATCGCTATCATCAATAGTGATGGTAAATCTGGAAATGAAATAAAAACCATTATACGAACTATAGAAAAAGAGATTACGCTTGATTTATCCGAACTCAAAATTGAAGGCATCACGAGTAAAGGATCAAAATTCAGAAAATCTGTTTTTGAATACAGCGCTACAGAAAAGTTAAATACAAACAATTGGCTCATCATAGAAATCAATTCGTTTGCAAATCCGTTTCCTTTTCAAAAATTAGTGATTAAAAGCATGATTTTTGATTTTTTGACGCAAACAGAAAATGAAGCATTCGTTGAAAATTACGATTTAAAGCCATTTGAAATTAATGTTTTAAGTAAAGAACAAACCCTATTAGAAAAATTGGTGTCCTTAATTCGAAATTCATATGAAGAAAAATCCATTGAAAGCATTTCAGGGAAAATTAGGCACTTCTATGATTTATATTACCTGATGCAAGATCCCAATTGTTTAGAATTTGTTGCATCTGATTCTTTTAAAAGACAATTTGAAGTTATTCTAAATCACGATAGAGAGATTTTTGAACAACCCACAGGGTGGCAAACAAAATCTATCTCAAAATCTATCTTAATCACGGATTTCCAGAGCACTTGGAGGCAATTAAAAGAAAAATATCAAACCGAGCTTTCTGCTTTAGCTTACCGACCAATTCCATCAGAAAAAGATGTTGCTTCCTGTTTTGAGCAATTAGCGAAAAGGATTCTTTGAGTCCAACTCCCCTCCCCTCCAAACCCTCCTATAATCAAATTTCTCATCCTCAAACACAACTCCCCTACTTCAACTTCAATTTAGCACTAGGTGCCACATTTTGCTTCACTTCTTTTGGAGCACCTTGAATAATAACATTGTTGGAGCCAGAGATTTCTACATCTAATTTTTCGTATACAGTTGTTTCAATTTTTTGGTTGATTCCACTGACTTTTAAGATCAATTCTTCTGATGTAAAAGCTTCTCCATCAAATTTATTTTGTCCATTGATTTCCATTATTGTAGAACGAGTACTTCCCGAAAACTTCAACTTACCCAATCCGTTGATGTCTATCCAACTTTGCTTTACCATGAACAAGATCTCTAGGTCATTGACGCCATTGATTTCCAGTTCAAGATTATCGCTATTGATGCGGATTTTTCCTGAATTCTCGCCATTGAGATCGAGTTCGAGGTCTTTGACATTTAAATCGA
>JBFYPS010000038.1:0-6350 GCA_041303135.1 Crocinitomicaceae bacterium
AACATACAGTCAATGTAAACATTTTAACAGAAGCTTCAAAACAAACTTTACCAAACGGAGACGTTGTTTATCAATACGGCGTTTATTGCCCAAATGCGATTTCAATTAATTTAATCTTCAATCAATTTGAATTACCAACTGGAGCAAAATTATATTTGATTGCAAACGATGGAAAATCATTTTCAGGTGCCTACACAAGTTTGAACAACAATGTCAACAAAATAATAGGTACTGAATTGGTTTATGACCAAAAAGCAATCATTGAATTAGTTGAACCAAAAGCAGTTGTTGGTAAATCAATTTTAAATCTTGGAACAGTGGTTCATGGCTATAAAAATCTTGATAATTTCATGGAAAAAGCTTTGGGAACTGCTGGAGATTGTAACATTGATGTCAATTGTCCGCTAGGAACAGGATGGGAAAATCAAAGAAATGCAGCTGCGTGTGTTGTAAGTGGTGGTGGAATTTGTTCAGGTTCATTGGTCAATAATACTTCTGGAACAATTATTCCTTATTACTTAACAGCAAATCACTGTGGTGTTTCCAATACTGCAGCGTGGGTTTTTAGATTCCGTTGGGAAAGAACAGCTGCCAATGCAATTTGCGCAGCAAACAATCAAGCAATCAATAATGGTCCAACAAATTTAACAAGAACGGGTTGCACACTCAAAGCGAACAATTCAAGTTCTGATTTCATTTTAGTAGAACTAAACACCGCACCAGATCCTGCTTGGGGAATTTATTACAATGGTTGGGATAATTCTGATGCGCTGACAGTTACAGAAGCAACTGGTATTCATCATCCAGATGGCGATATCAAAAAAATAAGCAGAGAAAATGATGCACCAACTCAGCAAGTAACCTCTTTCAATGGAAATGCAAATACCAATGTTTGGAGAATTGCAGATTGGGATTTTGGTGTAACTGAACCAGGTTCGTCTGGCTCTCCGCTTTTTGATCAAAATCACAGAACAATAGGCGTTTTGTCTGGTGGCGCTTCTGCTTGCAACGGAACTAACGACAATAATCAGTACGACATTTACGGTCGTTTCGGTACAGCATGGGATTTAGGTACAACTCCTGCAACACGATTGAAAGACTGGCTAGATCCAAGTGGTTCGGGTGCAAATTCAATTGACGGTGTTGATCCTTCTGGGCCAGGTTTAACTATCGACGGTGGCATTCAAAATCCAGTAGGAATTTCAGGAACAATTTGTGGTGCAATAGTAACTCCTCAAATTTCTATTTTCAACGCAGGTTCTGATCCATTGACAAGCGCAACAATTGCTTATGGATATGATGGAAACACTTCTCAATCTTACAATTGGACTGGTAATTTGGCTCAATTTGCAAATGCTGTTATCAATTTACCATCACAAACTTTAACTTCGGGAAGTCATACATTTACTGCAACCATAACCGCATCCAATGGCTCGGCAGACATAGGTTCATCTAATAATTCCTTGACATCAAACTTTGTCACTGTTGTGAATGGCGAAACAGTTGATTTGAACTTAATTCTTGACAGATATGGCTCTGAAATCTCTTGGGAAGTTTTAGACTTAACAAATACAGTTCTTTATTCAGGTGGCGGTTATTCTGATGGAGCTGCAGGATCTACAACACCAGTAAATGCAACTTTTTGCTTGGCTCCAGGATGCTATAACTTCAAAATCATGGATTCTTATGGTGATGGAATGACAAGTACAAACGATCCAGCAGGAAGCTATACAATCACAAATTACAATGGAACCATCCTGGCAGAATTAACAACTGCTAATGCGGATTTTGGTACCTCAAATACTACTCAATTCTGTGTCACAAGTTCTGCAGGTATTGAAGAATATTTATTAAACCAAAGTATATCAATTGCACCAAATCCAGCAAATGACATTTTGAATATTCAAGCTAAAAATGACAATCAGATTGAATCAATTTCAATCTACAATTTGGCTGGTCAACTTTTAATTGAAAAATCAGTGAATGAAAATCAAACTCAAATTGACATTGCTACTTTGAGTAGTGGAATGTATATTGTAAAAATTCAAACACCATTTGGTTTAATTGCTAAGGAAATAGTTGTACAATAATTTAACAGGGAATTGATAATTTTGACCGATTATCAATTCCCTTTCTTTTTTTTGACCTAAAAAATGTACCTTAGCCTTTTGCAAATGAAATTTCATGAAGTCAATAGAATTTACGACAGGTCAACATGTTAAAATTGAATACGAAATAGCTTCAACAGGCGTTCGTGTGATTGCATCAATCATTGATCTATTTGCATTTTTCATCTACTTTTTAATTTTTACCTTCCTCATAGGTGCTTCCATGATTTCTTGGGAACCCGAAACAGGAAGTTTTGTTTTTCTTTTACTGGTCAGAATACCTTTTATTTTTTACAGTCCAATCATAGAATATCTTACACATGGTCAAAGTCTTGGTAAGTATGCTATGGGAATCAGAGTCGTAAGTTTATCTGGAGAAAATGCAGGTTTCAGAGAATATTTTACGCGATGGGTTTTTAGAGTGGTTGACATGTGGTTCGGCTTCGGATTTTTGGCAATTCTTTTTTCAAGCACCTCTGAAAGAGGTCAAAGATTGGGAGATGCCATGGCAAATACAGTTGTAATTAATAAAAAAAGCAGTCAACAATATAATTTAAGGAACATTTTAGCCATCAAGGATCAAAAAAATCACGAACCAACATACCTAAATGTCTTGCGATTTACTGACGAAGATGTCATGTTGATTAAAAATACGATCCAGCGCGTTGAAAAATATCCCAACGAAGAAACCAAAAAATTTACCATTGAGTTGGCTCACAAAACAGCAGAAATTATCGGATTGCCAGAAACTCCACAGAAAAAAATGGAATTTCTAAGAACCGTATTGTTAGACTATGTTGTTCTCACACGTTAAAAAATATGTCCAGTTTAGTACTTGTGCCAACACCTGTTGGAAATTTAGAAGACATTACGCTTAGAGCAATACGCATGCTGAAAGAGGCAGATTGCATCTATGCAGAGGATACAAGGGTGACCAAAAAATTGTTGAATCACTTTGAAATCCAAAAACCAGTCTATCCATTTCATGCGCACAATGAGCATAGAATATTAGAATTTGTAGTCGATAAAATCAAGGAAAATACCATGACTGTTTTGGTTTCAGATGCAGGAACACCAGCTATTTCAGACCCAGGATTTTTGCTCGTTCGTGCTTGTGTTGACGCTGGAATAAACGTTTCTTGTTTACCTGGTCCAACAGCATTAATTCCAGCATTGGTCGGAAGTGGTTTTCCATGTGACAGATTTTGTTTTGAAGGATTTTTACCTCACAAAAAAGGCAGACAAACCAAACTACAAGAATTGGCTTTAGAAGAAAGAACGATTGTGCTTTACGAATCTCCTCATAGATTAGTAAAATGCCTAGGACAAATTGCGACTTTCTTCGAACCAACGAGAAAAGTTTGTGTCGTGCGTGAAATCTCGAAAATTTACGAAGAATTTAAACGAGGCGAAGCACAAGACGTTCAAAAATACTATGAAGCAAATCCGCCTAAAGGAGAAATTGTCATCATCATTGAAGGAAAAAATGGAAAAAATTGACACCAAAGGAATTGTTCTAAAAACCTATGGGAAGGCACAAAATGCTTTCGAAGAACAAACAATTCAGATTAATAAGCCGAAATCCAATGAAGTTCTAATTGATGTGGAAGCGTTTGGCTTAAATTATGCCGATGTCATGGCAAGAAATAATTTATACAAAGAAGCACCTCCCCTTCCAGCAGTATTAGGCTATGAAGTTGTTGGAATCATTGAAGAAATAGGTGAAAATGTTTCGCCTGAATTTTTGGGAAAAAGAGTTGTTGCATTCACAAGATTTGGTGGTTATGCTAAAAAAACAATTACTACTGATTATGCCATTTCGTTGATAGAAAATATGCCCGCAGAAGAAGCTTTGGCACTTTCAACTCAGTTCGTTACAGCTTATTATATGGCGGTTTACCTCTGCCCTGTTCATGAAGGCGACAAAGTTTTGATTCATGCGGCAGCAGGAGGAGTTGGAACAGCTTTGATTCAATTATGCAAATGGAAAAATGCTTTCGTTTATGCCAAAATTGGAAATGATAATAAAGCAGCGTTGGTGCAAGAATTAGGAGCAGATGTCGTGATTAACTACAACAAAGGCGACTATAAAACACAATTATTGGCGCATTTAAAAGATGAAAGATTAGACATTACATTTAATCCAATAGCAGGTTCAACATTTAAAAAAGATTGGAGTATCATTGGATCTGGAGGGAAAGTGATTCTATTCGGTGGTTCAGAAAGATCCGGTAAAAAATGGGGAATTTTTTCTTCACTCAATTTTGTGCGAAAAATGGGATTAATTATTCCCATTGGACTCATGATGCGCTCTAAAAATGTTTTAGGGGTAAACATGCTAAAAATTGCTGACAACAAACCCCAAATTTTGACCCATTGCTTAAAAAATGTAGTTGAATTAACCAAGCAAGGAATTTTAAAACCACAAGTTGGTGCAAAATTTAAAGTAAATCAAATCGCGGAGGCCCACGACTTACTTGAATCAGGAAAATCAACAGGAAAAATATCCGTTTTTTGGTAAAAAATCATTGCATTTGAATCAAGATCAAAAATATCAGCTGGAAGAATTTATCTTCGATTTAACCGAAATTCCTTCGTCTGATATTTTAGTAGATGTAGATTTATCCAAAAAAGGTATTTTTGAAATCACGGAATCACTTGAAAATCAACTTGAAATTCCAATTCAAACAGCGTTAAATCAAATCATAAAAATTGCAATTCAAAACAAGCGAAATGCGGATACCGATTCATTGTGTATTGCCTATCAAGGATTAAATTGGCAATACAAGGGCAAAAAAGTACAATCTCCTTTGGTATTATTGCCTTTATCATACAAGATTAACAAAATTAATCAGACCATAAATATAGCCTTTGATTTCGAAAGTTACTTCTTCAATCCTTTTATTCTAAACGAATTAAAAAGAAGCTACGAACTATTTTGGGAACCGAATCAAGATCTAAATTTGGAAGAAAATATCCTTGCGTTTTTTGAGTTTTTGAAACAGCACTCGTTGGAAAATGAAAAGGTAAATTTTCAAATTATCGGCAATTTTCATCACCACCGCTATCAAATTGTAAAAGATTTGGAAGCACTTAAAAATCAAACACAAAATCATTTAGTCAAGGAAATTTTAGGGGGAGAATTTGATAAAAACATTGAAATCAAAGAATTAACTGATTTCAACCTAGTTCCAATTGACAAGGATCAATTGCTTGTTTTTGAAAAAATAAAAAATGGAAATTTGGTCATTCAAGGACCTCCTGGAACGGGAAAATCGCAGGTATTGACGAATCTCTTGGCTAAGTTACTTTTTGAAGGAAAAATGAATCTTGTAGTTTCTGAAAAAAAAGCAGCATTAGAAGTTTTAGTAAAGAAATTAAGTCAGTTTGATTTGGATGATTTTACCTTCATTTCTCAAAGTCAAATCAAAGCACATGATTTCATTCAAAAATTGAAGAAAACGTGGGAAAATCTAGAACAGAAAAAAGAAAAACCTGCTAAAAACTTGCGTCTATCCGAACAGTTGTTATCACAATTGCAACTTACTTTGGATAAAATGTTATCAAAAAATTTAATTGGTGGTGTGAGCTTGGAAGAATTTAAAGGTTTGCTCAAAAACCACGATTTATCTGGTATTAGCTACTCTTCCGCTGTTCCAGACATCCAAACTTGGCTTGAACAAAAAGAATACATAGAACGGCTTTTTGAAAATTGGGCTGGATTTGATAAAATCCGCTATTTGAAACAGAAGGCAATCAGTGAAATTTTTCAATTAGATCAAGTAATTTCAAATTTAAAGCAACAATTTGAGAAATTTACTCAACAATTTGACATTCAAACAGTCGGAGAATTAGCTCAATTAATCAAACAAATTCCACGTTTTCAGATTATTGAAAACGAATCTTATAAAAAATATGCGCCACTTTTTTCCTCAAAAAAAGAGCAAAATAAATTTGAAAAACTCAAATTAAAATGGAATTCAAAATCAGCAGATTTTAAACTAATTGCTTTGGAAGAATCCAATTGGAAAGAAAAACCCAGCCATAGTCTTATTGAATCTTGGAAAATTTCACTTACGGGTAATTGGTGGAATAAAAGAAAAGCTGAAAAACAAATCAAAAATTTACTTACCAACAAGGAAATAATTCCAAAAATCGCTGTTGAAAATTGGATTAAATATTTACAAATTGATCAAGATCTCCAAACTTTAACGCAACAATTTCAATCTATCGGAATTGAAA
>JBFYPS010000039.1:0-7700 GCA_041303135.1 Crocinitomicaceae bacterium
TTAGACACAAAGAAAATGGCAATTGGATAGATCCATCTAACCCAAATGTACCAGCGGGAGAAAACATACACACTCCTGCCCTTCCTGAAGGAGAAATTGTTGAAACTCCTAGAAAAAAGAAAAATAATAAAGAGGAATCTGAATTTCCACCTGTCAGAAAAAGAAACAAAAAGCAGAAATCAGCAATTACAGGTAAGTAATCATTGAATTCGCAACAATCTTCTTTTAAATAGATATTTCATAGGTTTTTAATAAATAATTTTACATATTTGTTTCTTGTTATACACATGCAATAAACTAACTATGGACTATGAAAAGAGAAATGATCGCAATGATGAAGTATATTCTAAAGTGATCAAAGCAGGAAAACGCACCTATTTTTTTGACATCAAATCTACGAGAGGAAACGACTTATTTATTACTGTTACAGAAAGTAAAAAGTCAACCGAAAATGGCACAGAATCATTTCAAAAGCACAAAATTTTTCTTTACAAAGAAGATTTTGAAAAATTTCAAGAAGGCTTGGAAGACGTCATCAGTAAAGTAGCTGAATTGAAAAAAACTGGAGAATATTCTGAAATTGATTTTTAGTCAAAGTGAAAGTTCCTGTTTAACATCAATTTCTATGATTTCGAATCATTGAAAAAATTTTAACAAACCAAAAGTTAATAAATAAGCATACTTGGGTTGACAAAAAGCCAATTAGTTAACGTATCTTTATGGTCTAAAAATAAATGAATGGGCAAGATAATCGCCATAGCAAATCAAAAAGGAGGAGTTGGAAAAACAACCACAGCCATTAATTTGGGTGGATGTTTTGGTGTATTAGAATACAAGACTTTGCTTGTAGATGCTGACCCTCAAGCAAATGCAACATCAGGTGTTGGATTAGATCCAAAAAACACGCGAAATATTTACGATTGTTTAATCAACGACGTTCATCCTTCAGAATTAATTATCAAAACTGATAATCCTAATTTGGATATTCTTCCATCTCACATAGATTTGGTTGGTGCTGAATTAGAGATGATTAACATGGAGCACCGTGAGCATCGATTAAAACAAGCGCTTGAAAAAATAAAAGACCAATACGATTTCATCATCATCGATTGTTCTCCTTCATTGGGATTAATCACAGTTAATTCATTGACCGCTGCTGATTCAGTTTTGATTCCTGTTCAATGTGAATATTTCGCTTTGGAAGGTTTGGGTAAATTATTGAATACCATCAAAATCGTTCAAGGAAGATTGAATCCGGATTTGGAAATTGAAGGAATTGTTTTGACGATGTATGACACCAGATTGCGTTTAGCCAATCAAGTAGTGGACGAAGTGAAAACACACTTTCAAGAATTGGTTTTTGATACTGTAATCCATAGAAATACCAAATTGGGTGAAGCACCAAGTTTTGGAGAAACCATTGTAATGCACGATGCATCAAGCAAAGGTTCAATCAATTACTTGAATTTTGCGAGAGAAATTTTGCAAAAAAACAACGTGACAAAAATTGCAAACGACGATAAAAAAATTAATTTAGGAGATGACCTCTAATACAAAAAAACGCGGAGCCCTTGGAAAAGGATTGAGTGCATTGCTTGAAAATGCAGCAACTGACATCACTTCAAAATCTCAGGAAAGTGGAGTTGTTGGTTCTATTTCTATGATTCCAATTGGAGATATTGAAGCAAATCCATTTAATCCAAGAACAAATTTCGAGAAAGAAGCTCTAGAGGAATTAAGAGAATCTATTGCCACTCACGGAATCATTCAACCATTGACAGTTAGAAAATTAGGTAGAGATAAATACCAATTGATTTCTGGTGAGAGAAGATTTAGAGCATCTCAATTAAATGGTTTAGAAGAAGTTCCTGCATACATTCGTGTTGCAAATGATCAAGCAATGCTAGAAATGGCTTTGGTTGAAAATATCCAACGTGAAGATCTAAATTCCATTGAAGTGGCTCTTTCTTACCAAAGATTGATCACTGAATGTAATTTGACACAAGAACAATTGAGTCAAAAAATCTCAAAAAGCAGATCTAGTATCACCAATCACATCAGATTATTAAAATTACCTGCTGTTATTCAATTGGGTGTTCGCGATGGTTTGGTTTCCATGGGACATGCAAGAGCTTTAGTTTCTGCTGGAGAAGAACAATTTCAGGTTTTACTTTACCAACGAATTATTGACAATAATTTGTCTGTTCGTGAATTAGAAGTTTTAATCCGTGAGGGTTATAAAGTGGAAGATTTCAATGATGAACCAAAAGAAAAAGCGCCATCTCCTGCTTTGAATAAATCGCAAGAAACTTTCAAATCATTTTTAGGTGACCGCGTTTCTGCAAAAGTTGACATCAAAAAAAATAATTTGGGCAGTGGTAAAATCATGATTAGTTTCAATTCTGAAGTTGATTTAAATAGAATCATTGAAATATTGAATAAATAATGAAATTGTCGTTGCTTCTATTTTGTTCTGCGTTTTTTATTTCTATAAATGCGCAAGAGAAAATTGCTAAAACTTCAACGACAATAGATACAACCCATTCAGTAAAAAAAGCAGTGATTTTTTCAGCTGTTATTCCTGGTGCAGGACAAATCTATAATCACATTGCGATGCCACCCAAAAAGAAAAAAGCATTTTGGAAGGTTCCCTTGATTTACGCAGGACTTGGTGCAACTGGATATTTGATGATTCAAAATAATGTTTTGCAGCGTTCACTTAAAAGAGAATACAATTTAAGAGAGGCAACAGATTTTACGCAAACATTCGACACTCAATGGGAACAATATGATTCTCAAGGGGTTTTGAATTTGTATAACCAACATTTAAATCAGCGGGATTTATTTATTTTGGCTTTCGGCGCGGTTTATATTTTACAAGTTGTGGACGCGGCAGTTGAAGCGCACTTTGTTAGTTTTGATGTGAGTGAAGATTTATCTTTGAATTTACATCCAACAATGATGAGTTTAACCAATCCTGGATTGAAGTTAACTCTTAATTTTCGCTAAAAAAATTGCCCAGTTCGCTGAGTTTTATATTTTTGTCAAGCTTTTTAAAGTAATATCTTACAAATGAAAATAGGATTGATCGGTTATGGAAAAATGGGAAAAGCAATCGAAGAAATTGCCATTGACCGTGGACATGAAATAGTTTTTCGATCAAATAGCACTCAACCTATTGACACTGAAACGCTACAAATCGCAGATGTAGCAATCGAATTTACAAAACCATCGCTCGCAGTTGAGCATATTGAGAAAGCAATTCTTGCAAAAACCCCCATTGTTGTTGGTACTACAGGTTGGAATTCACATCTTCAAGAAGTGAAAGATCTAGTAAACGAGCAAAATGGAACAGTTTTACATGCAAGTAATTTCAGTATTGGTGTAAATATTCTATTTGAAATTAATGAAAGATTAGCAAAACTACTTTCTGATTACCCTGAATATCAAGCGAATATTGAAGAAATCCACCATCTACAAAAATTGGATGCGCCAAGTGGAACTGCAATTACACTTGCAGATGGGATTTTGGAAAATAATAACTCTTACAGTTCTTGGATTTGTGGAATCGGTGAAGAACCTCATGTTTCTCCTAATCAATTGGGAGTTACGGCTTACAGACTTCCAGAAGTTCCTGGCACACATACAATTAAGTATGTTTCTGAAATTGACACGATTACAATCAGTCATGAAGCACACAGTCGCAAAGGTTTTGCGTTGGGCGCTGTAGTGGCCGCTGAATGGATTTTTAATAAACAAGGAATCTTCACAATGAAAGATGTCCTCAAAATCAAAACATTATGAATGCTTTATATTTCTACTTATTTATTTTAGTTCATCCATATTTAGCGCTATGGTTCACAAGCTTTGAAAAAGCAGGCAGAAAATCATGGGAAGCTTTGATTCCAGGTTACAATTATTATGTCGCTTTCAAAATCAGTTGCAACAAACCTTGGTGGGCACTTTTAATGTTATTTCCAGGTGTTCACATTGTGATGTGGGCCGTTGTCAATTTGAGCTACATTAGAAAATTTGGACATTTTTCATGGCAAGATACCTTACAAGGAATTTTCTTTCCATATATTTTGATGGCAAAATTGAAAAATGAAGAAGTTAGACCTGCAACAAATTGGGCAAATCCCAAAGAAATTAATGAAAGAAGCATTGGAGATCATATCGTTCTATTTTTGTGTTTTCCTGTTGTTGGACATTTGGTTGCAACGCTTTTTGGTTTTTTCAGTTCAGATAAAGCAGGAAAAAAGACCAAAATCAAAGAATGGGGCGATTCAATTGTTTTCGCTTTAGTGGCTGCAAGTATCATTAGAACTTATGTTTTTGAACCTTTCAAAATTCCTACTGGATCGATGGAAAAAACGTTGTTGGTGGGTGATTTCTTGTTTGTAAATAAATTGGCTTATGGACCTAAAGTACCGGTAACTCCCCTGTCTTTTCCTTTGGTTCATAATTTCATTCCTTGGGTCAATATCAAATCTTATTCAGATTTAGAAACTTGTACTTACACTAGATTGCCAGGAATGGGCAAAGTGGAAAGATATGATGTGGTTGTTTTCAATTATCCTTCTGGTGACACTGCAGTTTATGATCCAAGAATGCCAAATGGTTTGATGGGACATGATTATCATGGAATAGTTAACAACGAAGCAATTCGCTATTGGTTGTTAAGCAAAGAATCGAAAATCCAAGAATTAGCTAGTAAAATTGCAAATCCTAACAACAATAATGATCCTTATTATCAAGCAAAAGGAATTGTATTTAATAGTGATGCAAAAGAATTTGTTGATAACATCGAAAAATGGAAATCTGTTGCTAGAAGAAAGTTAGCGATAGAAAAAGTTGCTGAAGACAATGAAGGTATTTTGATCAATCACTACGGGGTTATTTACCGACCTGTTGATAAAAGAGAAAATTACATCAAGAGATGTGTAGCAATTCCTGGGGATGTCATTGAAATTAAAAATTCAAAATTGTATGTCAATGGAAAACCAGCTAAAATTGCTGAAAATCAAAATTTAAGATACATTGTTCCAAATCCAACAGATTTGAATAACAACTTGCCTGACAAAACTTTCCATAACCAGATGTACCAAACGTATGGCTTAGAAAAAGACAGAGATTTTGGAATTTATGGTGGTTCTCCTGAGTTTAAAATGAATTTAACAGCAAGCGAACTGAAAAAACTAAAACGTGATTTCCCAAAAGTGAAATTTATTTTAGAATTGGATGATCGTTATGAAAAAAGAATTGGAAAAGATTCTTTCGCTAAATATGGTTACTCAGCTGCAGAAATGATCAAAAATTTAAATACCTTCCCAAAAGATATTTATCATGGAAATACAATGACCAACTTTGAAAAAATTACCATTCCTAAAAAAGGAACAACGGTGAAATTAACCAAAGAGAACATTGCGATTTACAGACGAATTATCACTGCTTATGAAGGTCATAAATTACTTGAAAAAGCGGATGGATTCTACATTGATGGAAAAAAAGTAACTTCATACAAATTTGCCATGAATTATTACTGGATGATGGGAGATAATCGCTATAATTCAGCAGATTCAAGGGTTTGGGGATTTGTTCCTGAAGATCACATTGTTGGAAAAGCATCTATCGTGTGGTTCTCTAATAGCGGAATTGAAGAAATTGGAATTCGTTGGAACAGGGTGTTTAAATTCATCAAATAATGACTTCTATTTTTCCGACAGCTTACTTCGGAAGTATTTCATATTATAAAAGTTTGGTTCAAATGGAAGCAATTTCATTTGAACTTTACGAACATTATGTAAAGCAAACTGTCAGAAACAGAATGACGATCTTGGGCGCCAATGGATTATTAAATCTCAGTATTCCAGTAGAAAAGCCCAACGGAAATAAAACAATTACCAAAGATATTTCTATTTCATATGCTGAAAACTGGCAAAAAAATCATTGGAAAGCCATCGAAAGTGCTTATGCGCCTTCACCCTATTTTGAGCATTATGAATCGGAAGTAAAAGCACTGATTTTTAGCAAAATTTCAAATTTAGTAGATTTTAATTTCCAAATTCATCAAAAAATAGTTGGTTGGTTATCATTACCCATTCAAAATCAATTCACTGAAACGTATATTCAAGATGAAAAATCAATCAAAGATTTTAGGAAAATTGATTGGCCAACCATTGAAAATTCCAACTATATCAAAGTCTTTCACATTGAAAATGTATTAGAAAGTGATTTAAGTATTTTGGATGCTATTTTTAATTTAGGTCCAATGGCGAGAAATTTATTGATTCAGCCTTGAAATACTTATCTTTGATTAAAATTTAAAACTCATGCAAATAGTTCTTACTAAAACGCAAATCGATCAAAAAATCATGCGACTTGCACATCAAATTTTAGAAAACGCAAGCGAAGAGTCAACCATCTATTTGGCTGGTATTTGCGGGAATGGAATGAGAATTGCCAATGAAATATCAACCATTTTGAAATCAACTTCGACACAAAATATTGAAGTTTTTGAAATTTCTCTTGACAAAGATCATCCACTAGATTCTGAAGTAAGTATGAATATCGACGGTGAAGTATTAAAAAATGGTTTCATTGTATTGATTGATGACGTTTTAAATTCTGGAAAAACCATGCAATATGCATTGATTAAATTACTGGAAAAACCAGTGAGAGCAATCAAAACTGTAGCTTTAGTCGATAGAAGACACCGCAGATATCCAATTAAATGTGATTATGTAGGAATCACATTATCAACAACTTTGAAAGATCGAGTGGAAATCAATTTTGATGAATCAAATTACAACGCATACCTAGTTTAAAATTTCAATGAAAAAAATAACTGAATCAGAAAGCAATTACAATGCGTTAGAATCGATGTCAACTTTTGATTTGTTGAACAACATGAATCAAGAAGATCAAAAAGTGGCTGTCGCTGTGCAAAAAGTAATTCCCAGTATCGAAGTATTTGTTGATGCTGCGTTCGAAAGATTGGCTTCTGGCGGAAGATTGTTTTACATCGGCGCGGGAACTAGCGGAAGATTAGGGATTTTAGATGCGAGCGAATGTCCTCCAACATTTGGTGTTCCACAAGGTTTGGTAATCGGCTTAATTGCAGGTGGAGATTCTGCCATTCGCAAAGCTGTAGAATTTGCTGAAGATAATAAAGAACAAGGTTGGCATGATTTGACTGATTATTTGATTGATTCTAAAGATGTTTTGGTTGGAATCGCCGCTTCTGGCACAACTCCATATGTAATCGGTGCAATTCAAAAAGCCAATGAAAATGGAATATTAACTTGCAGCATTTCTTGTAATCCAGAAAGTCCATTGACACACTTGGCGCAACATCACATTACACCAGAAGTTGGACCTGAATTTGTTACCGGAAGTACGCGCATGAAATCTGGAACAGCGCAGAAATTGGTTTTGAATATGATTTCAACTTCGTTGATGATTAAAATGGGCCGTGTGCAAGGAAACAGAATGGTTGACATGCAATTGAGCAATTCTAAATTGGTAGACAGAGGAACTTTAATGGTGCAAGAAAAATTGAGTATTTCCTATGATGAAGCCAAAGAATTACTATTGAAATTTGGAAATGTTCGTGAAGCAATCATCGAAGGTCAAAAAGGATCTATCTAAACTACAAGTTTAATTAGAATTATCTTTTTCTTTCTGGTTCAATATAATAA
>JBFYPS010000040.1:0-22811 GCA_041303135.1 Crocinitomicaceae bacterium
GGAAAAGTTTGGGGAAGGAAGGATTTCTGGTTCAAAGGTTACAAAATGAATATTTTATAGAATAAATGAATATTGATTTCTCTCAAACTTTTGCAGCAATATGATTTTTTACCCACAAAAAAAAGGTTGCTAAAACTAGCAACCTTTTACCTTTTGTAGCGAGGACTCGACTCGAACGAGCGACCTTCGGGTTATGAGCCCGACGAGCTACCAACTGCTCCACCTCGCACTCTAAACGCTAAAAACAAACAAGTTTATTTTTTATCGTGGCACAAAGATACACCCTTTTTTTAGATTTACAAACTTAAATTTCAAATTTTAGTGAATTAACGAATTTTAACCATTAGAAAAGTGGGGCATTTTGGCGCAATTTTCATTTTTTTACGGTTTTTTAGATTTGAAATTCGATAATGTTTTCATTCTATTTTTATTCGTCTTACTTTTGTGTAAGAATTCATTTTCAACGCAAGAAAAATCATTCTAAAACAGCAAATAATAAATCCATTTAAAAGAAGTGGCGCCCTGCGCTCAACAATCGATTCATGAATACAGATGCCAGAAGATACGTAATTCTCATTTTTTTCTTGGTCATTGGCGTGATTTATTCTATTCGCTTGTTTTACATGCAAGTAGTGGATGAAAGTTGGACTTTACGTGCACAAGAAATTGCTGAAAAACGACACGTTGTGGTTCCTCCTCGAGGCATTGTAAAAGACCGAAACGGCAAAAAAATCGTCATCAACAAAACGTACTACAACCTCATGATGTGCGAGAAAGACATCAAAAATTTTGATACGGTCGCATTTGCAAAATTGATTGGTTGGACACCAGAAAAAGTCAAATATCGTTTCAAAGAAATCTACTACGAAGAAGGTTTCGACAAAAATCCAAAAACGAAAGTTAGAAATGTTCCTCGTTACCAAAAAATGAGAAAATATGCTTTCGTGAAGGAAATGACCACGGAAGAAATGGCAGAAATTGCGCCTTACTTAGGGAATTTCCCTGGCTTTTTTGAGGAAATCACCAGCATGCGTAGTTATCCTTATGCCAATGCTGCCAATATTTTAGGTTATGTAAGTGAAGTAAATGGACAAGAAGTGGAAGAAGATCGTTTCTACCGTTCAGGTGACAACATTGGTCGCGCAGGACTGGAAAGATTTTACGAAACCGATTTACGTGGAAGAAAAGGCGTGCATTACATCGTCACTTCTGCCATGAACAATGCCATTGAACCTTATGCTAATGGTAAATACGATACTACAGCCAAGCAAGGTCCAGTTTTAAATTTAAGTGTTGACATCGATTTACAGGCCTATGGCGAATCATTGATGGTTAATAAAAGAGGTTGTATTGTAGCCATTGAACCTTCATCAGGCGAAATTTTAGCGATGGTTTCGGCACCCACTTTTGATCCAAATTTATTTGTTGGTAAGCGCGCTACTTCACTTAATTATCCGCGTTTATTGCTAGACAAAGACAAACCACTTTATCCTCGACCATTGCAAGCAGAGTATCCTCCAGGTTCGATTTTTAAATTGTTGCAATCTGTTATCGCATTACAAGAAGGCGCAATTACTGTCAATACTGGTTTTCCTTGCAACAAAAGTTTGGTCGGATGTCACAACCATCCAAATGCTGGAAACATCATGGAAGCGGTGCAAATGTCTTGTAATCCATATTATTACCAAGCGGTTAGAAGAATTATTCAAGGTGGACGAAAAAAAGGATTGTATGCAGATGCAGAAGAAGGTCTGCGCATTTGGTCTCAATACATGCAAAGTTTTGGGTTGGGTCATAAATTGGAAACTGATATTCCAGGAATTCGTGGCGGATTGATTCCTAATCCAAATTACTATGACAACGAATTTCCATCCAAAAAACATCCTTACGGTCATCATCAATGGGCATTTTCAACGATTCGATCTATTTCAATTGGACAAGGAGAAGTAAAAGTTACACCGCTTCAAATGGCAAATATCGCTGCATTGATTGCGAATAGAGGTTGGTTTTATACGCCACACTTTGTGAAATCAATCGGAAGACAAGGTCCAAAAGCAATTTACAAAAAGAAAAACTATACAATGGTGAAATCTCAACACTTTGATCCTGTGATTGAAGGAATGAGACGCGTTGTCAATGAAGGCGGAGGAACAGCAAGAAGAGCGAGATTAGAAGACATCATTGTTTGTGGAAAAACAGGAACTGCTCAAAATCCGCAAGGTGAAGACCACTCTGTTTTCATTGCTTTTGCACCGATGAATAATCCAAAAATAGCCATTTCTGTTTACGTTGAAAATGCAGGTGCAGGAGGTCAATGGGCCGCACCAATCGCGAGTTTGATGATTGAAAAATATTTGAAAAACAAAATTTCAGACCCAGAAAAAGAAAAACGCATTTTGGAAGCGAATTTAATGAACGTTGTTAAAAAAGGAAAATGAGTAGAAATCAATCGCTGACATCAAACGTTGATTGGGGTTTACTGATCGTCTTTTTCTTAATGCTTGGCATGGGTGTAGCCAACGTTTATTCAGTTGCCTACAACGAAGATCATCCCAATTTCTTTGATTTTTCGCAGAAATATGGAAAGCAAATTTTGTGGATTATTTTTTCTTTGTTTTTAGGAATTGTGGTTTTCTTGATTGACTCTGATATTTATCGAAAATTTGCCATCCCAATCTACTTATTTTGCATGGGGATGTTGGTTTTAGTTCTATTTATGCCAGCAGTTCATGGAGCTCACGCTTGGCTTGGCTTTGGATCCCTCGGAATTCAACCTGCTGAGTTTGCTAAAATCGGAACAGCGATTGCACTTGGAAGATACATCAATGGATTGAATGTCAATCAACAAAATGTAAAAACGGTAGTACTCGCAAACATCATTTTGTTGGGGCCAATGGTGTTGATTTTGATGCAACCAGATGCAGGATCATTTGTGGTTTTTACCTCGTTTTTGTTTGTAATGTATAGAGAAGGATTGACTTACGATCCAATCGTGTTGAAATTAGTAAACCTCATACCTGGAATCAAGTTCAAAAGCACTTGGGTAGGAAGTCACTTTATTCCGATTTTATTTGCGGTTGTATTTTTATCGCTCGTTACTTTGTTGATGAGTAACAACATACTCACATTTGAATTCTGGCCAGGATTGGAAATCCCGGGATTTTATGGCGTATTGATATCGCTCTTTTTGCTAGCGCTTATTTCTTATTTGATTCTAAGATGGGTTTCATCGAAAAGAGACCGCAGTAAAGTTACTGTCATTGTGTTGATTGGATTCATCATGGCTGCAGGCATTTCGACAACAGTAAATGTTGGTTTTCAAGGATTGGCGATTCACCAAAAAGAACGCATCGAATTGTTTTTGGGAATGAGAGAAGATCCCAATGGTGATGATTATAACCGAAATCGCGCCATGGCCGCAGTTGGTTCTGGTGGATTGACTGGAAAAGGTTACAAAAATGCAAGTTTAGCAAGTGTTGAATCAAATCACGTTCCTGAAAGTGAAACGGACTTTATCTTTTGTCCTTTGGCAGAAGAATGGGGATTTGTTGGAAGTTTGGTCATCATGTTTATGTTCATGTTTATGCTGATTCGTATCATCACAATTGCCGAGCGACAAAAATCGCGATTCAACCGCGTTTATGCCTATTCTGTGGCTATGATTATTTTCTACCATTTCGCAATAAACATTGGCATGAATATAGGATTCGCGCCAGTAATTGGAATTCCTTTGCCGTTTTTCAGTTATGGTGGTTCATCGATGATGTCGTTTTCTGTGATGATGTTTATTTTGATCAAACTCGATAGTCAACGAAACGACGTTTTGGGTTGATTCATTCTTCAGTTTCCAATTCAGGATGCTTTTTTAATTTTTTTCTTGCTTTCGCTTTGGCGCGTTTGGCTTTTTCTTCAGGCGTCAATTTTTCCCAATCGTAGCTGTAAGTCAAGGAAAGAATATGTTCAATTTCATTTTTGGGTAGATTGATGCTTTGACCAAAAATATATTTTACTTCCAAAGTTCGAGGTCCTTTTAGGTTGTACGAAGTACCAGCTGCCAAACGATATTTGTTAAATCTTTTCCCTAAATCTTTGTTTGCTAAACTGTAAAACCATTCACCTGAAATCGCAGGTGTAAATTTGCTTTTTTTGTTGAGATGAAAAGTCAATGCAGGTTTCAAACGAATGGCTTGATCAAATTCTGATGAATAATTCCCTGCCCCATTTAAATTTCCAAAAGTTGATTGATATCTCAATCTAAAGCCTGGGTCAACATGCTTAAATTTGGCTTTTAATTCTAGGTTAAAATTCAGTCTATTGTCGAAAACATAATTGCTGAATCGATTTTCTTTGAAAAGCATTCTGTAATCCACTGAGAACTTGACACCATCAATGATTTTATATGACAAAGAAAGCTGAGGGAAAATTGTACCCGGAGCACTAAAATCATAAAACCTCAAATCTAAAGATGCAGCAGCGGTCAACTTAGAAGTTAATTTTCTATTGACTTCTCCGCTCAACCAAGTTTGAGGAACAACTTGAGAAAAATTGATACCACAAAAAAGTAAAAAACCGAAAAATAATCTGATTTTCATCCTTAATCTTTAATTGTGATTGTTCCAACATCCACTGTTGATTTATTCTTTGTGATTTCAGCTGAAATCAACACTTCCTCGACTCCACTTGGACAAGGATTTTGAGAAGTATTAAAACACTTACTGTACACAAAAATTTGATATTTCCCTTTAGCTAAATAAGGAAATTCAAAACTTCCGTCATAGCTTGTAGCAATTTTATCATTGAAATAGGTTCCATCAGCACTATAAATAATGTAAACGTCTACATCTGGACCATAAAATTCAGACGTAATTGCAGTTCCAGAACTGTTGTAATTTTCAACATATACTTTCCCTTTAATAATTGATGTACCACCCTCACCAGCAGACTTGTTACAAGATGAAACTAGAAAGAAAAAAGCAAAAATACTTAGGAAGAAAACTATTTTTTTCATATTGGTTTTTGAAATTTAAAGTGAATAAAAGTAATTTAAAAATGTGATAAGAATATCAATTTTAGTCAACCATTTTAAAAAATTATGCGTCTATCATTAAGATTATGTTTATTTTTTGTTAATATTGATAGAGAAAAACTCCAAATTCTTTAAATTCTCCACGTATGATGCGCTATATTTTTTCATTTGCATTTTTAGTATGTATTTCAAATTCATTCACTCAAGTAGTAATTAACGAATATTCTTGCTCAAATATTGCAGGTCCTACCGATGCTTTTGGTGAGAGAGAAGATTGGGTTGAATTATTCAATACATCTGCTACACCTGTGGATTTAACGGGATATTTTTTATCAGACAAATCAACAAGCTTGGACAAATGGGAAATTCCTTCAGGTACAATTCCGGGAAATGGGTTTTTGATGGTTTTTTGCACGGGAAGAAATACGGTTTCAGGAAATCAATTGCATCCAAATTTTAAATTGACCCAAACCAAAAATGAATGGATTATTCTTTCTGACGCAAGTTTAGATGTGCAAGACTCGATAAAAATTGTTCACTTAACTAAAAATAATCATTCCATCGGAAGACAAACAAATGGTGATCCAAATTGGAAATTATTTTTAACTCCCACGCCAAATGCAAACAATTCTGGAGCAATAAATTTTTACACCTCAACTCCTACCTTCAGCGTAGCTCCAGGTTTTTATCCAAGCGCTCAAAGTGTTACAATTACTTGTCCTGATGCTGGTTCGACTATCAGATATACGCTTGACGGTTCGGTGCCAAACACAACATCTACACTTTATTCAGGACCTATTAACATTGCAGCTACCAAGGTTTTGCGGGCCAAGGCGTTTTCTGCGAACGAACCGAGTTTTACCAAATCAGGAACCTATTTTATCAATGTGGATCATACGATGCCAGTTTTGTCAGTGGCAGGTTTTGGAAATAACAGTGTGCAAGCATTGTTGGACGGAAATTCAGGAATCTCGCCACAGGGATTTTTCGAAATGTATGAAACGGACAATAGTTTTGTAGATGCTGGAGAAGGAGAATTCAATAAGCACGGTAATGACTCTTGGGCATACGATCAACGAGGGTTTGACTTCATTATGAAAGACCAATTTGGCTACAATGATGCCATTAATCATCAAATTTTTCCTGAAAAATCAAGAACTTCATTTCAAAGATTAATTATCAAAGCAGGAGCAAGTGACAATTATCCTTTTGAAAATGGAGCTACACATATTCGAGATGCTTATGTGCACACGCTTTCTCAAAAAGCAGACTTGAAATTGGATGAGCGAACTTGGAAACCTTGCGTATTATATGTAAATGGTGTTTATTGGGGAGTTTATGAAATTCGAGAAAAAGCAGATGATTCAGATTTTACAGAATATTATGACAATCAAGATAAATACAACTTGCAATACTTGAAAACCTGGGGATCAACCTGGGAAGAATTCGGTGCACCAAATGCTTTGAATGATTGGAATACTTTAAAAACATATATTCAGACCAACAACATGGGCAATGCGACGAACTTTGCTTACGTTGATAGTCAATTAAATTGGGAATCTTTGGTAGATTATTTCTGCATCAATTCTTACACAGTTTGTCAAGATTGGCTAAACTGGAATACAGCATGGTGGAGAGGAATGGACCCTGCCGGCGAACATAAAAAGTGGCGTTATACACTTTGGGACATGGATGCAGTTTTTGGTCATTATATTAATTACACAGGGATTCCAGATGATTCTCCAAATGCCGATCCATGTAATGTGGAAGCTTTGCCTGATCCAGGAGGTCAAGGACATACTGAGATTTTACAAAAACTCATCAATGAAAATCCTATCGTTGAACAATATTACATCACCAGATATGCAGATTTATTGAATACACATTTTTCTTGTGAGTACTTGAATTTCTTGCTAGACAGTATGGTAGCACAGATTGCTCCTGAAATGCCAGGACAAATCGCTCGTTGGGGAGGAAGTATGACTGAATGGCAAGCAAATGTGCAAGATTTATACGATTTTATTGATGCCAGATGTGTGGCGCTGAATCAAGGAATGACAGATTGTTATAATTTAACTGGTCCATTTGATATCACTGTAGATGTCAGTCCTGCTTTGTCTGGAGAAGTGAAAGTAAATTCAATCTGGGCCCCAAGTTATCCTTGGACAGCTTCCTATTTCGGTGGAATTGCGACCAATTTAGTTGCCAAACCAACATTAGGTTATATGTTTGATCATTGGGAATATACAGTTGGACCAACAGCTTTAGCAATTACTGAAGATACAAATAGTATGAATGTTTTGCAACCAGAAAATATTGTTGCATTTTTCATTGCTGATAATCCAGATTTAGATGGTGACGGAATTACCAATACAGATGAAGGAACAATCGGAACGGACCCAAATAATCCAGATACAGATGGAGATGGCGTAAATGATGGTACCGAAGTCAATAATGGTTCTGACCCTTTAGATCCTTGTAGTCCAAACTTAAATTCTGCAAATTGCGATTCAGATGGTGATGGAATTACGAATCCAAATGAAGGAACGTTAGGAACAGATCCAAATAATCCTGATACTGATGGTGATGGAATCAATGATGGAACGGAAGTTACCAATGGTTCTAATCCTCTTGATCCTTGCGATCCTGTAGCTGCGCTTCCAGAATGTACTGTTGATACAGATGGTGATGGTGTTTCTAACGCCCAAGAAGGAATTATTGGAACTGATCCAAATAACCCTGATACGGATGGAGACGGCATCAACGATGGTGTCGAAGTAAATAATGGCACAAACCCATTAGATGCATGTGATCCTAATAAAGTTGGCGTAGAATGTAATCCTGGAATTTTAGTTCCAACTGGATTTTCACCAAACGGCGACAATAATAACGATGCCTTTAGGGTTTTTGCTGGAAATGATGTGAAAACATTTAAAATTTCAGTGTATGATCGCTGGGGAAATAGAATGTTTGAAACTACCGAAAGTGGATTTGGATGGGATGGAAATTACAAAGGAAAACCATTGAATCCAGGGATTTATGCTTATATGCTTGAAATCGTTTATAAAAACGGAACTGCCGAATTGAAATCTGGTAACATCACTTTAATTCGATAATAAGATGAAAAAAGTAATCGCATTACTCGCATTATTGATTGGTTTTCAAGCCTCAGCGCAAGACATACATTTTTCTCAAACAGCAGAAACGCCCTTGTTGATCAATCCAGCAGCAACTGGTGTTTATAGTGGTTGGGAAAGGGTTCAAATTAACCAAAGAAATCAATGGCTGGGCGGAAGTACACAATTTAGCACTTCGTCTTTGGCTGCTGATGTTAATTTTTTTAAATCAGATAGAAACAACTCGGCGTATCTTGGTTTAGGCATGTTTTTTTACAATGATATCGGCGGTGATTCCAAATTTGGAACCCAATCTGGTGCACTTTCATTGAGTGGAATTTTACCAATTGGAAGCGGACAAACATTGTCTGCAGGATTACAAGCAGGATTTGCAAATCGTTCCGCAGATTTAAGTCGTGTTTTCTTCGAAAGCCAAATCAATGGAAATGTATTTGATCCATCAATGGCAAGTGGAGAAAATGGCAATGTGAACAATTTCAAATACGCAGATATTTCTTCAGGCCTTTACTATCAATATGACTCTGAAGAAGCAACATTCCGAAGAACAAATAAAATGAAATTTGAATTGGGTGCAGCAGTTTATCACGTCAATCAACCAACTTTCAAGTACAATGGAATTCCTTTTGACAAATTGTACTCCAAGTTTGTATTTCATACTGCCTATTCACAAGATATTGAAGGAACTGACTGGGCTTTTGACGTCAGTGCAGTTCAGTTTATCCAAGGTCCACATTTTGAAACTATTTTAGGAGGAATGGGACGATATAGGTTCAATACGGGATCAAAAATTACAGGATACAATCGAGATGCCTATTTCGGTTTTGGAATGTATATGCGCATGAAAGATGCTATTATTCCTCGCTTTTCTGTAGATTGGAAAGGAATTAAATTTGGACTGTCTTATGATTTTACAATATCTCAACTTCGAAAAGCATACAAAGGAGGTTCATTGGAATTTTCAATTTCATACACCAATCTACAATACGCGCTTTTAAAACGCAGAAGAAGATAATTTTTCAGCAGACATATTTTCGGAATTTTATTTTTGTAACAAAATCAAGTTTTTCAATTATAAGCAAGATTTTAAACTATTTATGATGCGAAAAATATTGCTTCTCGTTTTGCTATTGCCTTGCCTAGCTGATGCACAAAGATCAATGCAAAAATTCTATGAATTAAATTCATTGATTCATAATTATAACTTTTTCGACGAGTCCGTTACCACAACAACCTTGAGAAAACAACTTCAGATAAAATCGATAAAAACCACCGCAACCTTTCAAAATAGCAAGAAGAATTATTCTACAGATTTGACTTACAACAAAATGGGGAAAAATACTTCGTATATTACCAAAAGATGGTCGCAAGAAAAGCAGTATTTAAATGACACCCTTGAATCATATGTAGTTACAACAAGAAAAAACAAAAAAACAGAAGTCAAATCGACCTATGCTGATGGCTTTTTAAGTTCTAGATCTATTTTCGACGATGGTAAATTACGTTCAACTTACACTTTGGCATACAACCAAAACAAAAAAGTGACAAGTTCTAAACTCACAAGAAATAAGAAAATTTATGAAATTCAAAATAGCTACAACGATGAAAACAAACTTATTAAGACGGTTTATTTGATCAACAATAAAATCAAAAAAGAATGGATTTATGAGTGTAAACCAGAAGGTCAATTGGTTGCATCCAAAACGGAAGAATTATCAAGTTTCTGTACCTATAAAGAAGAATCTGCTGATGGTTCTTATACCACATTTACGAGAACTTTAAGAGATGGAAAACCTTACTTAAATAAACAAATCTTCAACAAAGATTCTGTTTTGGTTACTTCGAAAACCTATTTAAAAGATACGATTTTAGTTTGGGAGAAAACAAAGATAAACAATGTCGAAACTTTCATTAGTTACAAAAAGTCAGGTAAATTCACCTACAAACAGATAGTTACTTACGACAACAATGGAAATATACTTTGTCGAGAATTCATAAATCGTAAAAAAGGACCTTCCTATTCAAAAAGAGTCTTTGAACTAAACTCGAATGGGACGACACAAAAAGAATCGTTTTACAACAAAGGAAAATTACAGAGAACAGTCAACTACGACTATACTTATTATTAAGAAAGGGTTTTCTAAAAATAAAAAAGAGCAGACAATAAATCTGCTCTTTGTATATTATTTCGTTTCTTCAACTTTGAGCCCAATATCTAAAACCTCATCTAGTTTATTCATCGTCACACCTTGTTCGAGTGTGAAATAATAATTCCCTTTTTTCGGTAATTTTCTGCGGTTGAAATTCAGATTTGTTTCTACAACCGTTCCCGTTTTGACACCAGCCCACGTACCATCAGGATTCGTGATTTTGATTTCAAAAGGTTCTCGCGCTGTTAGCCCATCAGGAGTTTTTGTATTCAAATAAAACCAAACATTGTTGTAAGCATAATCAGTTGTTACCCTGAAAGTGATGGTGAAATTATATGCCTTTGTTGTATCTTCAATGGCGATTTTAAAAGCGGGTTTCACTTTTTGTGACCAAGAATTACCTTTGAAAGAATACGATTTTTCAAACATCGGTTGTTCTCCGCAACTTACCAAAAGCAACGTTAAGATCAAACCTATTCCTACATATTTACTCCACATTTCCAGTTGGTTTATTACTGTTTCCGTCAGGATTTGGTTTTCTTGGCGGTCTGCGTTTCTTATTTTTCTTTGGGGCAGGATTTGTCCCGTCAGGATTCAATTGAACTGGTTTTGCCTGATCATTTTGAACTTGATTGACTTTCTGATTCGGATTCCCACCTTGATTTGGATTGGGTTTCTGATTCGGATTTCTATTCGGATTCTGATTTGGGTTTGGACGAGGAGGGTTTACTTTCACCGCCTGATTTCCTGCAGCATTCGCTTGATTTGGATTGGGAGCTTGACCTCCAGGACGATTTGGTTTCTTCTTCTTCTTCTTTTTGAAATTGCTATCAAAACGGTTCAATGAATCTTGCTCATCCACATTTTCATAATCTGGTTCTGCAATAACCTCTTCTTTGTGAGAAAAATCTTTCAGATCTTGAGGCTTCACCTTATTGATGTTCAGCTCTCTGACTTCTGCAACTCTTTCAGGTGTAAGTGCGATCAATCCAGATCCGCCTTCATACATGTACCACATCAAACGCTTAAAAACATCCGTTTTCACATGAAATGCAGCACCTTTTTCCGTATATAACTTATTCTCAACCGCTGGAAATGATTTAATTGCATCTAAATACATATCCAACTCATAGTTCAAACAGCATTTTAATTTACCGCATTGACCCGCCAATTTTTGAGGATTCAATGACAATTGCTGGTAACGCGCTGCTGAAGTAGAAACGGAACGAAAATCTGTCAACCAAGTAGAACAACACAATTCACGTCCGCAAGAACCAATTCCTCCCAAACGAGAAGCTTCTTGACGAGAACCAATTTGTCGCATTTCAACCCTGATTTTGAAAGTTTCGGCCATGTCTTTGATCAATTGACGAAAATCTACACGATCATCAGAGGTGTAATAAAAAGTTGCTTTAGATAAATCTCCCTGGTATTCAACATCTGAAATTTTCATATTCAGATTTAGATTTACAGCCAAGGTGCGCGATTGATACATGACTTCCTTTTCAAGTTCTCTTGAACGGGTCCATTTTTCAATATCCTCTTGGTTCGCAATGCGAAAAATCTTCTTCGCCTCCACCGACTTGAAGTTCGGCATTTTCTTTTTAACTTGTATTCTGGCGAGTTCTCCAACTACAGAAACCACTCCAATGTCGTGGCCTGGACTTGCTTCAACTACAATAACGTCTCCAACTTGCAGAGATAAATCTTTATTGTTGCGATAAAAAGCTTTTCTACTGTTTTTGAAGCGAACTTCAACTATGTCGTATGGCGCTTGACCTCCAGGTAACTGCATGTTACCCAACCAATCAAAAACACCTAATTTATTACATCCACCAGAACTACAGGTTCCATTATTTTGACAGCCTTTCGGAGTTCCACCTCCTGAGCTACAACTGGTACATCCCATCTTTCCTTATTTTGGTATAAAAATACTATTTTTTTAGGAAAGCTGTAAGATAACATTTAAAACAAAAACATGTGTATAAAAAAACGGCAGGTAATTGTACCTGCCGTTTTTAATAAATTTTTAAAGTAATTAGCTCAATGAACCTTTACTATTAAAGTGAGAAACAACTGCTTTTCGATCTCCATCGAAGTAATGTTTCAGTAAATTTTCACTCAAAAAGTCTCTATATTGTTCTCTTGTAATTTTTGGTAAATAGATGAATCCTCTGCCAACTGTTTTATGTTTTATAAACTTTTTTCTTTCTAATATTCTAACAATTGTTGATGTAGTATTATATGCAGGTTTTGGATCATCATACAATGCAACAATTTCTTTTACAGTAGTTTTCTCTAATTTCCATAGACGAAGCATCACTTGCTCCTCAGCGGGTGTTAATCTGTCCATCAGTATAATATTTGCCAGCAAATTTAATTAAAATACATTAATCTGCTGATTCACAGAAATAAGTTTTGAACAATTCTTTTTGAAAACAACTTACAATCCTAATTTGGCGCGGATTTCTTTTGGAATTCCATCTTTATGTAAATAGATATTGATGGTTTTCAAATTAAAATAATTTTCAGAAACATATAAATATCCAGCTGGATAATTGCTTGTACCCCAAGAATTTTTAACTAAGAAAAATCTTGTTCCATTTTGGTCTTTGTACAAACCAGTAATGTGCATTCCATGATCATCAGTGGTTGTTTTGTTATCATACCCTTCTTGACGAAGTTCTGGCGTAACTTTCACTTCCTTTACAGGTGTTAAAAATGCATTTGATGATTTAGCTGCGCCTGGATCAGAGAAATTCTTATTGTCTCTTCCTCTCACTTCAATCGTTGAAGGATCTTCTGGTACAATAGCAATTCCTTCACGGAAACTGAATCCCTTTTCAGAAACATCAGCGCCCCAAGCCAAAGTGTATCCATTTTTCAAAGCGTATTCAGCAACTGTTACTAAATCTGCCAAACCTACATTGTAGCTAATTCCATTTCCCCAATTGTCAGGAATTGCCAATTGACAAACACTGTATGGATCGTGATTTGTAAATGAAGTAATTGAAACATAGTCATTCATATTCAAATTCAATGAAGCAGCGTATGATTTTGGCGTGTATTTTTTACCATTGAAATCAAACTCTTGAATGTCTTTACCTAAATAAGCATCTAAAATTCCACCCAAAGCAGCTCTCCATGTTGGAGAAAGTGCTTTTCCATCTAATTGTTGAACATGTTTCAAAACACCTTCCATGGCGCCATTCAAAACTGTGTACATTTCACTGTGGTCATAAGATTCAGTTCCAGGATTAAATCCTTTGTAAACATCTGCTGGTACGATTCCGTAATTTTTAATCACAAAAGGAATGTCGTGAAAAGCTCCACCTTCAGAAAAATTTGATTTTCCATCCATGCGAATAAATTTTTCGGCTTTGGCTTCATACGCTTTTCTAGCTACAAACATTTCAGACAAAGGCGCAGGATTTTTAGTTCCTTTTCTAATCATTTCTGATTCAAAAAATGACAATGCTGAAAAACTCCAACAAGTTCCAGTGTAACCTTGGCTTTGAACCGGAGTGGCATCAAGGTGAACTTGTTTCGTAAATTCGTAAGTACTGTTTTCAGAATTTTTGGTTTTATCTTGTGCAATGGTTGCGAAAGAAACCAAGACAAATCCAATAGGTAAAATCCATTTTCTCATAAGCTGTTTTTTTGCTAATAGTTCTGATTTATTCAGAATTATTAATTGTTTTGTTTTTGTAAAGATATACAAAACACGACAAAAAGGAAAACAAGAAAATGATTAAAAGTAATTAAGAATGTTTAAAGGTTTGAAATGGATTTCAACCAGCTTATTTTTTCAAAATCCAGCTTCCTTGAATGTCCAAAGCTTCCACTTTGCTTTGAAGAGATTTTAAATCTGCTGCATTGGTTGATTTTCCTGCACTGACACGTTGTAAACCGTTTTTAGAGTCAACAATTTGAGCATCAAAACCTTTTGATTTTAAGTATGTAACAAAATTTTGTGCATTTGAAACACTTCCGAAACAATTGGTTATAAGGTAATACGCTGACTCTGTAGTTACCTCTTTTATTTTTTTAACTGGTGTTTCAATTGTTGGGATTTCCGCTGATTGTTGTGGCGTTGTTTCTGGAATTATCTCTTTAGAAGCACCTTCAATTTTAATTGGAATATATAATTTTTCATTAAATGGATAAGACCAAACTTGCACATTGGCATCCAATTCCTGAATTTCGTCTTCTACTGAAATAAAAGTTGGAACAGCTTTATTCAATTTAATTGCCAATTCTTTGCGCTCATATTTCCCTTTCGAAGATTGGTGGAAAGGATTAAAGTCTTGAACTGCAAAAATTCCAGATTCCAACACATTGGTTTTCATCGGAATCCAATAAGAATAAAAAGCAACTGGCATCAAAATCGCAACAGCTGCATACTTCCACAATTTGGTTGTACTCGTTTTAACTGCTGCAATCGAAATAATCGGAGTTTCAGTTTTTGCTTCTTCCACTTTTTCTATTCCTTCAGGAATGAGCGTAATAATTGGCGCTTCTTTTGATTTTCTTTCTTCAATTTGTTCTTGAACAATTTGCGGATTGATTGAAACTGGTTGATTAACCAATTGAATGTCTTCTTCACTCACAAAGTGAACTGTTCCCAACCCAAATGAATGCAGTAACAAATTAAAATACCGATCTTGTTCAAAGCCAATATTTTTTTCTTGATCAAGAAAAAGAAAACCAACTTTGTCAATGACTACTCTTTCACCTTCGTTCAACAATTTAAGCCAATTCTCAACCAAAGCAAGTACTTCATTTGAAGCTTCATCAAATGATTTTCCTGTTTCTTGTGCATAAGAAGCAATCAGCAAGCCATCGTTATTAATCAATTGTCTGTTAAACAACAATGATTTTTTGGGAGGTAACATGATTCCGTTGACTTTGTCAATTGTAGCAGCAGTTTGTTTTGCAACGAACCCTCCAAATGAAGGAACGACCACGCAATTGTGGCGCAACAACAAATCTCCTATTAATTTTTCAATTGACATAAGTACAAAAATACGAATTTTATTCAGAACTTCAAAAGTACGGGTTAGGTGTTGGAAAGTTTCAAAAATGAAATATTATTCCATAAAAAAAGGCCTTCTCAGAAGACCTTTCCATATTTTAGAAATTCATTTAATGTCTAACAACCACTCTTCGTGTTTGTAATAATGTGCCATTTGAATAGACTGTTAAAATGTAAACTCCATTTTTAAAATCGCGCACATCGATTTTTTTAGTTGCTGACATTTTATCTTCCATAACAACATTTCCAAGTACGTCAACCAATTTCACAGTATTTTCAGATGAACCTTGCACAGTCAAAGTCAATACATCATCCGCTGGATTTGGGTATGCGTTGAAAGTCACTGATGGTTTTGTATCCTTAATTGATGCAAAATTTCCAATTTTCAAATCTACTGAATCTAATTTATTTCCACTCAAATCTTCGATGTAGTAACGATTGTAAACCATCCCCATTGAACCGTGTGGATCGATGTGAATTTCAATATTTGCTTTGTTTGCATCATCAATAATGTAATTGTTTGGAGACAACCAATTTGCATTTCCTGCAGCAATGTCAAAACAATTTCCGATTGCGTTTGGATCAGGAATAGGACCTGTACATACTTGCTCAGTTACCGCAGCTGGTGGAGTTATCAATGAAACACGTCTGATTTTTACTTCAATTGGCGTTCCAGATAAGTTTTTCCCAAAAAAGAAACCTTCATAAACTGAAGATCCTACTTGAACTTGAACTGTTGTTCCAGAAATATCAGTCGTGGAAGAATTGCCTTCGTAAATTGCATAATTTTGAGCACTAGCAGTAAATCCTAATGTCAAACAAGTAGCTATAGAGAGTAATAATTTGTTCATAGTTAAAATATAATAGTTCGTGATTTAAACTCTTTTGAACAAATATAAAGAAAAATTTATGCCATTTTACATTTTTTTCAAAACAAAATATTTCAAGAATGCAATTTAAACACTTGAAAAGCATGTTAAAAATCAAACAAAAAGTAGCTTATTTTGATTTAAAATGTACTTCAAGGCTACTAAACAGTCAAAAATCAATTCAAAATAACCAATCAATTTCATCATTTTTTTAATTAGGATTACAACAATGTAGATAAAAACTATTGGTTCAAGGCTTGAAAAATATACTACCTTTGAATTGTGGCAACGTTTTTGAAAACAAGCTCCAAACATTTTAAACTATCAAACATGAAACGCATTTTATTTATTTTTTCTGTCATTGCACTTTGTTCTACTTCTTTTGCTCAAGACCATGAAACTGGTAAAAAATTACCTTCAGTGCAATTGAAAGACATGGATGGCAAGTCAATTAATACGGGTGAACTTGGACTAAAAGGTCCTATTGTAATTAGCTTTTGGGCTACTTGGTGTGCTCCGTGCAAAAGAGAATTAAACACCATTCATGAATTATACACTGATTGGCAAGCAGAAACGGGTGTTACTTTGATTGCTGTTTCTATCGACGATGAAAAAACAAAAAACCAAGTTCCAGTTTATGTAAATGGAAAAAGTTGGGAATACATTGTTTTAATGGATCCAAATGGAGATTTCAAAAGAGCCATGGGAGTAAACAATGTTCCTCATACATTTTTGATTGATACTGAAGGAAATATTGTCTATTCACACAACAACTTTGCGCCTGGTGATGAGGATAAATTGTACCAAGAAATTCTCTCCTTGAAAGAAAAAAGTAAATAATTTTCGCACGTCAAATTCTTGTTGACGCTTTTATTGAAACTATGAAAATGAAATCGCTTATCAGTTTCGCTTTTTCGACCGTTGCGCTGGCAAGTTTCGGTCAATTGAACAACGGAACGTTTACTGGAAATATTGAAAGTACATTTCAATACTTAAATGCTGATTCACTAATCAACGCCAAACAACCTGATTCTAAAAGTTTGTTAAACTCCTATGCGAATGTTTTTTACACCAATGGAAACTTCAAAGCAGGATTAAGATTAGAATCTTATTTGCCAAGAATTCAAGGCTATCCAGATCGTTTTGATGGAACTGGGCTTGGAATGAGATATGTGGGATATACAAACAGCTACATCGATGTGACGCTTGGAAATTTTTATGAGCAATTTGGTTCTGGACTGATTTTCAGATCTTACGAAGATAGAGCTTTGGGTTACGACAACAACATGGACGGAATGCGATTGATTTTCAGACCAGCAAAAGGCGTTGTTTTGAAAGGCGTTTATGGCAGACAAAGACTTTCATTCACAGATGGAAAGGTGGTCAAAGCAAGTGGAATTGTGCGTGGAATTGATGCAGAAATTCATGTAAATGACCTGTTGGAAAAATACATGAAAGAATCAAAATTAGACATCGTTTTAGGTGGTTCATTTGTGTCAAAATTTCAAACTGATGACAATCCAGATTTGATTTTACCTCAAAATGTGGGTGCATATAGCGGAAGACTTGGTTTAAAATACAGCAGATTCTCTTTCAATGCTGAATATGCGGTCAAAGAAAATGATCCATCAGAAGACAACAATAATATATACAACAATGGACATGCTGCTTTGGCAAATTTAGGCTATTCTCAAAAAGGTTTTGGAATCGTTCTTTCAGCAAAATCAGTTGATAACATGAGTTTTCGTTCAGATCGCACCAAATCTTTGCAAGATGTTTTGATCAATTATTTGCCTTCAATGAACAAAACGCATACTTACAATTTGGTTGCAACGCTTTATCCTTATGCAACACAGCCTTTGGGTGAAGTAGCTTATCAGGCAGAAGTATTATATACCATCAAAAAAGGTTCTAAAATCGGTGGAAAATACGGTTTGCCAATCAATGCGAATTTTTCGACTACTTACGGACCTATTCACCATACTTCAGGATTTAGTCCATTGGATTCAACTGGAATTGATTATCAAGGAAGATTGTTTGACCAAAGTAGCTTGCAGTATTGGCAAGACATCAACATCAATATTACCAAGAAATTCAATGCCAATTACAGCATGATTTTCTCTTATTTCAATATTCGATTGAACAATGATATTTCGAAAGTTGCGGATGATGCTCATGGAATTATTGAATCACACATCGGCGTGGTTGAAGTGAATTGGAAAATCAATAAAACAAATTCTGTTAGAGCTGAATTTCAAGGACTTTTTACGAAAAAAGACAAAGGAAATTGGGCTACAGCGGTTATTGAATACAATGTTTCACCAAACTGGTTTTTCAGCGTAATGGATCAATACAATTATGGAAATCCTGTGAAAGATTTGCAATTGCATTACTTGATCGGTTCATTTGGATACATTCGTGATGCATCTCGTTTCATGGTTTCTTACGGACGCCAAAGAGCAGGTTTGTTTTGCGTAGGAGGAGTTTGTAGATTCGTTCCAGCATCCAACGGTTTAACATTGACATTCACTCAAAGCTTTTAATAATCAGCATTATGAAAAAAAATATTTTCATCGTTAGTCTTTTGGCAATCGTTTTCGCTTCTTGCGACAGGGTTGAACATCCATACATTCCTGCATCGCCAACTGAATTGGATCAAACATTATTTCCAGGAGATTGGAGCACCTATCCATGGCCAACATTTACCGCGAATACCAACGCAAATAGAAATATTTTGTTGGAAGATTACACGGGACATAAATGCGTTTATTGTCCTGCTGCGGGAACAATCGCAGAACAAATAGAGACAGACAATCCAGGTCGCGTTTTCGTGGCGTCAATTCATGCCTCTCCCGGAGGTGCTGGACCTTTTCAACTTACGGATACTGAATTTCCTTATGATTTCACGAATCCACAAGGAATTGCATACGGAACGACTTTCGCAAGCGGATTTGGTTTTGATGCCAATCCAAAAGGAACTGTAAGCAGAAAATATTTTAGTGGAACCATGTTTCAAGGTGCAAACAATTGGACAAGTGCCACGACACAAACGCTTACAGACAATGTTGTAAACGCAAATCTTCAAGCGGTTGCCAATTATTTTCCAGCAACGCGCGGTTTATTTTTGCACACTGAAATTGACACAATGACTCAAAATGCATCTAATTTATCGGTTGTTGTTTACTTGATTGAAGAGTTGTATATTTCCAAACAAAAATTCCCTGGTGGCGTAATTGAAGAAGAATACGAACACCACAACGTGCATAGAGGAAGCATCGATGGAAAAGCATTTGGAAGAACATTGAAAGCGGAAGATTTGAATGCAAACGGTAAATTTTATCAGAATTACAGTTACAAACTTCCTGCACAATACGATCCTGCAAATTGCCATTTGTTGGTTTATGTGATGGATAAAACTACTTACGAAGTTTACCAAGTAGTAAAAGTGGATATCCCTTAATTTATCAAAGGTTAAAAATTCACTAAAATTTCTCGGCGCATAAACATATTGACTAATTTGCTGTTTTTGAGATATGGAAAAGCAAATTATATTGTTGGCTGGTGGCACAGGATTGATTGGAAAACAGATGCAAGCATTCTTGCTGAAACAAGGTCATGAAATTCGGGTATTATCTAGAAAACCAAGCGATTTAAGCAAAAATATTTTTCATTGGCAACCAACGAAAGAAGAAATTGATGTTGCCGCTTTAAACGGCGTGACAACGATTATCAATCTTTCAGGCGCTGGCATTGCCGACAAACGATGGACCGCAGATCGAAAAAGAGAAATGATAGATTCTCGCGTTCAACCAACACATTTTTTAGCATCTTTGGCTCCACAAATGCCTGATCTGAAGCAATACATTTCAGCTTCAGGAATCAATTGTTATGGCTATGAAAATCAAGCGAAAGTTTACCAAGAAAACGATCCTTTTGGGAAAGATTTTTTGTCGCAAGTAGTCGAAAAATGGGAACACGCAGCAGACGCTTTATCGCCATATTGCGTAGTTTCCAAAATCAGAATCAGTGTGGTGCTTACCGCTGAAGGAGGCGCGTTAGAAACCATCGCCAAACCAATCAAAATGGGATTGACTTCCGCATTAGGATCAGGAAAACAATGGATGCCATGGATTCACATCGACGATTTGATTAATATGTTCAACTTTGTGATGGAGAATCGCTTGGAAGGAAGCTTTAATGCGAATGCAAAAACCGTCAATAATCTAGAATTTACCGAAACTTTGGCCAAACAATTACACAAAAAACGCTGGTTGCCAAATGTTCCTTCATTTGTGCTGAAAACCATTTTGGGCGAAATGTCGACTGTCGTGCTTGAAGGCGTGAACGCATCCAATGAAAAAATCAAAAAAGCTGGCTTTGCGTTTCAGTTTGAAAAATTGGGTGATGCTTTGAGGGAGGTTTATGGGTGAGAAGTACTTATTATTTCGAGAGTTATTCACAAAGAAAATATGGCTTATAAATTGGCTTAAAGGCAGAAACGATTATTTAGAATGGAAATTAGTTAAGCAAAATTTTATGGCCCATTTGAAATATCCAATTGCCCAGACAATATTACTTGAATAATAAGAATGCAAATTGAAATTATAAATAAACGAAAATTTTTATTTATAACAGCATAATACAATGAATGTAGAACCCCTAAAAAGATAAATAAAATAACGATTTCACGTATTAAATTATCAAAGATATATCGTCTGAATTTAAAATGAGAACTTGTAATAGTATGATCAATCATAAATTTATAATACACCCAATATAGAAAAGTACTCAATAAGGCTAATAAATTGATAACCGTTATTAATTTCTCATGAACTGAATATTTTTCGAGTTCCTTTTTCAACATTGCGCTACTATGTTTCTAACTAATATTTATAATACCTCCATTCTCCTATATAGCATTCTATTCCTTTATTTATAGAACTATCAATGTTCAAAGTACAACTAGTTTTTGTAAGAAAAGATTTTTATTGTTAGTCTTCTGTTGTAATCCTATCCACTGCCTCAATCGCCATTGTCAAATTGATAAAATCATCGACGGACAATTGTTCTGGTCTTTGCGTCAAAAATTCGTGTTCGAAAGGTTTGTCGCCAATCAAAGCTTTGACAGAGTTGCGAATCATTTTACGTCTTTGATTGAAACAAGCTTTCACCACTTGGATGAATCTTTTTTCGTCGCAAGGCAATTTGTCTCGGTCGTTTCTTGTGAGGCGAATTACACCAGATTTCACTTTCGGTGGCGGATCGAAAACGTGCTCATCCACTGTGAAACAATATTCTATGTCGTAAAATGCTTGTAACAAAACGCTGATAATTCCATACGCTTTAGAACCCGGTTTTTCAGCAATTCTCCAAGCCACTTCGCGTTGAAACATGCCCATGATTTCTGGAATTTGGTTGCGGTATTCCAAGCAACGGAAAAGAATTTGCGAAGAAATATTGTAAGGAAAATTTCCAACGACCGCAAAAGGTTCTGTGCCAAAGTGCAACGCCAAATTGTCTTTCAAAAAATCGGCTTCAATGATGCGACCTTTCAGCGCGGGGAAATGTTCATTTAAATAAACAATGGATTCAGAATCAACATCCATCGCCCAAACTTGGTGGTCTTTGTTTTCCAACAAAAAAGTGGTCAACGCGCCCATTCCTGGACCAATTTCCAATACTTTGGTACAACCGCGGTGCGCTTGAAATTGATCGGCGATTCTCTTACTGACATTTTTGTCAATCAAGAAATGCTGTCCGAGGTGTTTTTTGGCTTTAACTGTCATACTTTAAATTCTTCAACCACTTGTAAAACAGTTCTAAAAGCAGCAAATTTTCCAATGTAACGAGATGTGTGATCTGCTTGTAATTTCGGCGCGTAAACTTGTTGATATTCGTCGTATTTTTCTTGACTAGGCGCCAAATACATCACCGAAAAAGTGACTCCTCCCTCCTCTTCACCTTGAATTCTAGACAATCTGCTTTCTAAAAAACAGCCTGTTGCCAAGACTTCAGGAATATGTGTTTCACGCATCCATTGCAACCAATCTTGGTGTACAGATTGATCAATACTTACCGTTACATTATACAAAATCATGTGGTAAAGTTACGGATTATTACCAATTGAAAGAAAAGGAAAAATTTGAAAAGTTTTGGGAATCAAAAGCTAATTCTTCAATTCCTCAACCAAAGATTTAAAGCAGGATTTAAAACGTTTCATTTCTGATTTTTGAAGGGCTTTAGTTAAATTGAGAGGTTCATTGTTTTCGACTTTACTGAAAGAAATCATTTTTTTATAATCGTAAAAAATAGAACGATAGGTTTTTGCTTTTAATCCACTGAAATCGCATTCATGGTTGGCAGTTTGATGTGTTTTGCAATATTCATCTAGGTTTTCGGGTTCTTCATATTCAAAACCGAATTGGACTGATTTGAATAATTTTCCATTTTCGATATACCATTTGGTATCAGTAAATCCCATTGGTCCGCTGTAAATTGTATGAATGAAAACCAAATCATTTTTCAAATAATATCCTTTCAAATTTCCGCCACAGAATGACATTTGAGGAAATATTTTTTCATCCAATGCTTTTGCTT
>JBFYPS010000041.1:0-3162 GCA_041303135.1 Crocinitomicaceae bacterium
ATAATGATATTTATAAAAATTGGAATTGATAAAATATATTTTTTGAGTTTTGAGCTCATAAATCACTTTGATCGAAGCAATATTTCCATATTTCGATGATAATGGAGCGCCACTTAACGCAGCAAAATCTTCCTGTGAATCAATTTTATTCAAATATTGCTGAGCTTCGGAAGAGCAAGATGTGAAAAGAATGAATATAAGTAGAAATCTAAATATCATCGATGAAACTATTTTTATAAATATAAGAAACGAAATAGAAATACAAAAATTATGGATACAAAATTGAACGTTTAGAGGTACAATTTAGTCTTTAATCAGTTCAATGAGATTTTTGAATGATATTTTCTTTGATTTCGTTATATTCTTAACTAAATTTGAAGTTATTATAAACATTTCATCTCAATATATTCTATGAAAATATTTTTATTGTTTTTCATCATTTTACCACTGAATTTATTTTCTCAAGTATTTTTGAATGAGGCATCAAATGCAAATGTTTCAACCTTTGTTTTACCTAATGGAACTGATCCTGATTGGATTGAATTGTATAATTCTTCTAATGAAAACATCAACCTGGTTGGTCATTTTTTGTCAGATGATTCAACCAATTTGCAAAAATGGACTTTCCCAAACCTAAATTTACCGCCAAATGGATTTGTAACAATTGCAGCCACAAGTAATTTGAATCAATCAACAAACTATTTTTACGAAACAGCAGTTTTTGCAAATAGTACTTGGAAATACATTATTCCAAATTCAAATTTAGCACCAGATTGGAACAATCTTTTTTTTGATGCATCTGCATGGAATTCTGGTCAAATGAGCGTTGGTTATGGAGATGCTGACGATGAAACTGAAATTTTAAATCCTACAACTTCAGTTTATGGTCTGATAAATTTTTCTATTTCAGACACTTCAGTCATTAAGAAAGCCATTTTAGATATGGATTTTGACGACGGTTTCGTCGCTTATTTAAATGGAATTGAAATTGCCCGCTCTGGTTTAACTGGAAATCCACCAAATTGGGATGAATTAGCTGTCGATCATGAAGCAAACTTAATTCAAGGGGGCAATATTTCTTCATTTGAAATTGATCCAATAGTGCTAAAATCCGCGATGAAAAATGGTCAAAATGTCCTTGCAATCGAGGTTCACAACAGCTCAACCACTTCATCTGATTTGACAATGTTGCCATTTTTGAGTTTTGGTTATCAAATGCCAACCAGTTTGTTTGGTGGAATTGTACATCCTTATTTTAATACCGTATTTGCAAATACAACTTTGGAAACAAATTTCAGTATCAGCAACGAAGGAGAAACAATTTATCTTTCTAGTCCACTTGGAATTGTTATAGATTCACTTATTGTTCCTGATTTAGAACCTGATATGTCTGCTGGGAAATTTTTGGATGGAGTTCAGAATAGCAAGCTTTTTACTGTTCCAACTCCTGGAGAAAGCAACAATCTTTCTATCCCTTACGAAGCATTTGAAAATATGCCAATTATCAATGTAGATGGTCAGTTCTTTGAAGATTCACTTAAAATAACAGTCACAAATACAAGTGTTTATGGTGGTTTTATTTATTACACATTGAACGGTGAAACGCCCACGATTGCCTCAAATCTTTACACAGATACAATTAAAATCACAGACAATGCGATTTTGAAAGTAAGATGTATTTCATCCACAGATTCAATTTTACCAAGTTTAATTGCAACAGAATCTTACTTATTGTCATTTGATTATGCACTTCCTGTGATTTCAATCACAACTGATTCACTCAATTTATATGGTCCTGATGGAATCTTCGACAACTACAATAGCGATTGGAAAAAACCGTGTGTAATTGAATATTTTGATAAGGAAGGAATTAAGCAGTTTGAATCGCGTGCATCGATTAAGCCTGATGGCGGAGCAGGAGGAAGTCGATCAAATCCACAACACAGTGTCACAATCGAACCAGCCAATTTACTTTACGGGGAAGGAAAATCGGTAAAATACCCTTTAATTCCTGAAAAAAGTTTTATCAAAGAATTTGATGCATTTTACCTTAGAAATGGAAGTAACTATTGGAATCAATATCCTCAAAAAGATGCAACATTTATGCGGATGATGCGCGAAACTAATGCAAATTCACAAGCTTATTCTCCAGTGATAGCATATGTGAACGGTGAATATTTTGGTGTTTATGAATTGCGAGAAAAAGCAAATGAAGGTTATTTTGCTACCAATTTCGGAAATGACAAGGACAGTTTGGATTTACTTTCTGTTTCCTATTTTTATGGAGCTGGAGTTCTGAGAACAGTCAAAGGTTCGGATTCTAGTTTTTATTCGATGAAAGATCTTATAACAACTTACGACCCAACAGCAAGTGATTACTTTTCAGTTTGTAACAAAAAGTTAGACTTATATAATTTTACAGATTATTTAGCTGGCGAAAATTGGTTTGCTAACTACGACTGGATTTATAACAATATAAAAATTGCAAGAACGCAATCGACCGATAACAAATGGAGATTTTTTCTTCAAGATATGGAACTTGGTCTGGGTGGTTGGAGCGATTTCAATTCCAATATTTTCGACTATTTTAGAAATGAAAATCAACCAAATCCATATTGGGAAATTTTCAACGGTTTGAATCAAAATACTGAATTCAAAAATTATTTTGTCAATCGTTATGCTGACCTGATGAATACAACTTTTCAGCCAGACTATTATTTGCCGATTGTCGAAAGTATGTATCAACAATTATTGCCAGATTTGCCGAAACATTTTGAAAAATGGACAGGTGATCCAACTGGCGGAATGAATAATTATTTAAACATTAAAAACAATATTCTATATCAATTTGCAAATCGAAATCAAGTAGTTAGAAATCAGATTGTGAATGAATTTGTTTTGGTTAAACCAGTAACAGTTTATCTAAATGTTGAACCTGCAGAAGCTGGGTATATCAAAATATCAACTATCGTTCCAGACCAACTTCCTTGGACAGGAGTTTATTTTGATGGTGTTCCAGTTGAAATTACTGCGGTTGCAAATCCAGGTTATACATTCAATCATTGGAAAGCAAATACAACTTTAGAAGCGCAACAATTGGATTCAGTCAATTTCACAATAAATATTGGAAATGACGATTCTTATATCGCTGTTTTTAACGGT
>JBFYPS010000042.1:0-2607 GCA_041303135.1 Crocinitomicaceae bacterium
AACAAATTCGTTGGATTAATGATTGTTTTGTTGTTCATCTTACCATTATCTAATTTATTCGGGTATTGGGAACACTATTTATCTTTTGGTTTATATTCAGGAAAAAACACCAACATTTGTGTTTGTTTTGACGAAAGCAACGAAACTAAAGCACTTTCGAGCCGTATTTCGAAAACTAACAAATATGGATTTTGCCCCAACCAATCCGCTATTTTTATCAACAAGTGGGCTTTGGCAACCCTAAAAGTGCCGATTTATCCCGAAGAAAGAGTGTATCGAGATTTTGAAAAAAAGTTCGAAAAGCAATTTCCCAACACCAAATTTCATTGGATTTATTATAAACCTGATCATACATTAAAGTTGCGTAAACAATCACCATAAAATTTGAGTTTTTCTTTATTTTTAATCAACAAAAAACTACTTTTGCACAACATTTTTAGAAATCATTTAAAAAATACCACATCATGAGTGTACTTGTTAATAAAAATTCAAAAATAATCGTTCAAGGATTTACAGGAAGCGAAGGAACTTTTCACGCTTCGCAAATGATTGAATACGGAACCAACGTTGTAGGCGGTGTAACTCCCGGAAAAGGTGGTTCAACGCATTTAGACCGTCCAGTTTTTAATACGGTAAAAGAAGCTGTAGAACAAGCGGGCGCTGATACAACCATTATTTTTGTACCACCAGCTTTTGCTGCCGACGCTATTATGGAAGCTGCCGATGCGGGTATTAAAGTTATTATCACAATTACCGAAGGAATTCCTGTGGCTGATATGATTAAAGCTTACGATTTTATTCAAGGAAAAGATTGCCGTTTGGTAGGTCCGAACTGTCCAGGCGTCATCACACCAGAAGAAGCAAAAGTGGGTATTATGCCAGGTTTTGTATTCAAAAAAGGAAATGTTGGTATTGTTTCTAAATCAGGAACTTTAACGTATGAAGCTGCTGACCAAGTTGTAAAACAAGGTTTAGGCATCACAACAGCTATTGGAATTGGTGGCGATCCAATCATTGGAACAACAACCAAAGAAGCGGTTGAATTATTAATGAACGATCCAGAAACACACGCCATCATCATGATTGGTGAAATTGGTGGACAATTGGAAGCAGATGCTGCAAAATGGATTCAAGCAGATGGCAACCGCAAACCAGTGATTGGTTTTATTGCTGGTGAAACAGCTCCAAAAGGAAGAACGATGGGTCACGCAGGTGCGATTGTTGGCGGATCTGACGATACAGCAGAAGCTAAGAAAAGCATCATGAGAGCTTGTGGCATCCATGTGGTGGATTCTCCTGCAGAAATTGGCAAAAAAGTGAAAGAAGTAATGGGTTAATTTCCCGTGCAACATAAAACCAAAAAATCCCGCATCTAGCGGGATTTTTTAATTTCAAATATTTCTTATTCAAAAGGATTGCTCCATTTTTCGTTTGTGTAAACGTCTGAACCTGTGAGTGTTTTTAGGAATGCAACCACTGCGTTAATTTCAGATGAAGTTAAATTTAGTTGTTGACCTATCAGAGGATTCGGTTTGAATCTTGGATCTAAATTTGGATTGATCAACACCTGATTAGTCATGGTGCCGTAATGAATTAAAATAGATTCTAAGGCAGAAAAACCGCCTGTGTGCATCATCGGTCCGTTGGGATAACCTGCTGGATGCACCAAATCTCTCAAAGAAGGCGATCGTGTGTTTGAAAAGTCTGCAACTCCCAAAAGATTGATATTGACGCCATTGCTCAATGAGTTTGGGTCGATGTCAAATTCGGGAGCTCTGTGACAACTTCCACAACCGATGCCACCACCCGTTCTGGAACTGTTTCTGTTGAAAATCGGTGGACTCAAAAACAATTCTTTCCCAAGATTTTCTTGTGCCGTAAAATTTTCAAACGGCACCATATCATTGTTTGCCGTTGCTCTTCCTGTGTCGTATTTACTATCAAATGATTGAATACTTCTGATAAATTGTGCCAAAGCTAATTGGATTTTACTTTCCGTGATTTCATCCGAACCATAAACGAATGTAAAAAGCTCTTTGTAATAATCAATTTGACTCAATTTCAAAATCAACGCATCAAAATTTGAATCGCCATTTTGACCACTAAAACCCATTTCGCCATGGTCTTTGATGGGCATCGTGGTTTGTATTTCCAAATTTGTAGCGCGTTCATCCCAAAAGAATTTCGATTCGTCTGAAAATCTTGCGTTTACCAAACGCATCGAATGACGACTTGTTGTGCCATTGACACCTATGCTGGCTACGTTCGCATCGCTAAATGCCAAGGCTTGTTGATGGCAACTCGCACACGAAATTGTGTTGTTCGAAGACAAATTTTTATCATAAAACAAAACCCGACCCAATGTAGCGCCTCTATCCGTGATTTGATTTCCAGAAGTATTGTCTTTGGTAATGTATGATGGAATATCTTGATTGGCATAATTGTCAAGGTTTTCCAAATCAATCGAGTTTCCAAAATTAGCTTCTACCGCAGGATAATCAGGAATGGGTTGATAATTGTTTTCATCTTTGCTACAAGAATTTAAAAACAGAATGGCAAAAACCAATAAAAACCAATTTTGAGTTGATTTGTATTTCTGAAATAAAT
>JBFYPS010000043.1:0-19912 GCA_041303135.1 Crocinitomicaceae bacterium
ATCTTTCCCGTAGGGAAAAAGTAGAAAATGATTAAAATTTCAACAAAAATTACCGCGAAAGTGTTGTGGATTAAAAATTAGTTTATACATTTGATTAAAATTTCGTCAAAACAATGTTTAAAATATTATCAAGATGACAACATTAAAAGTAAATGACAAAGCACCAAATTTTGCTGGTTTAGATCAGCAAGGAAAAACGATTCAAACAGCAGATTTTGCAGGAAAGAAATACGCCGTTTATTTTTATCCGAAAGACAACACGCCAGGTTGCACCGTGCAGGCATGTAATTTGAGAGACAATTACGACGCATTGGCTGAAGCGGGAATTTCCATTATAGGTGTGAGCATGGATTCAGAAGTTTCGCACCAAAAATTCATTTCGAAATTTGAATTGCCTTTTCCTTTGATTGCCGATACAGACAAAAAAGTGATTGAAGCTTTTCAAGTTTGGGGTCCAAAAAAATTCATGGGCAAGGAATATGATGGAATTCACCGCACCACTTTTGTGATGGATGAAAACAATGTGATTCAAGGCATCATTTCAAAACCTAAAACCAAAGATCACGCAAGCGAAATTTTAGAAATTTTCAATAAATAATATTTTTTTTCAAGAACGTAAATAGATTACGTATAACCACCCCCAACTTTGCATCACAATTAAACCCGACAATGTTTGTGCTAGAGGATAAACGATAATCGAAAGCAAACTTTGTCAAATAACAAATAAAAAATAAACGATATGGCAGTTAAAGAAGTAAATGCAGACAAATTAAAAGCGCTTCAACTTACAATGGAGAAGTTGGACAAAACTTACGGTAAAGGAACTGTAATGAAATTAGGCGATGCACCAATCGAGGAAATGGAAGTGATTTCTTCAGGTTCAGTAACCCTAGATTTAGCGCTTGGTGTAAATGGTTATCCAAAAGGAAGAATCATTGAAATATACGGACCAGAATCATCTGGAAAAACAACTTTGGCAATTCACGCGATTGCTGAATGTCAAAAAGCAGGTGGAATTGCAGCTTTCATTGATGCTGAGCACGCTTTTGACCAATTTTACGCACAAAAATTGGGTGTTAATGTCAACGAATTGTTGATTTCACAACCAGACAATGGAGAGCAAGCATTAGAAATTGCAGACAATTTGATTCGTTCAGGAGCGATTGATTTAATTGTGATTGACTCCGTAGCAGCATTGACTCCAAAAGCGGAAATCGAAGGCGAAATGGGCGATTCTCAAATGGGATTGCAAGCAAGATTGATGTCGAAAGCATTGAGAAAATTGACAGGATCGATTTCAAAAGCAAAATGTACGTGTATTTTCATCAACCAATTGCGTGAGAAAATTGGTGTGATGTTCGGTAATCCAGAAACAACGACTGGAGGAAACGCATTGAAATTCTACGCATCGGTGAGAATTGATATCAGAAGAGCTGCACAAATCAAAGACGGAGAAGAAGTGATTGGTAACCATATCAAAGTGAAAGTGGTAAAAAATAAAGTGGCGCCACCGTTCCGCAAAGCAGAATTCGACATCATGTATGGAGAAGGAATTTCAAAAGTGGGTGAAATCATCGATTTAGGCGTTGAATTCAATATTTTGAAGAAAAGCGGATCTTGGTTCTCTTATGGAGAAACGAGATTAGGACAAGGGCGTGATGCTGTGAAAAGTTTAATTGGCGACAATCCAGAATTGATGGAAGAATTGGAAGCCAAAATCAAAGACGTTCTTGGAGCGCATCCTACATTAATTGAGGAGGTAATCCAGGACTAACTGCATATCGTTTAAGACAGCGCTTCGAAAGAGGCGCTGTTTTTTTGTGATATTTTTTTTGAAATGATTGGATGAATTTGTTTTGCCCACGCTGGGGCAATAAAACGAAAAAACATATTTTTTCTAATCATGTTTAGCCTCTCTGAGGCTTTGAAGAAAATGACAATAGCCCTAGAAGGGCTAAACAAATTTAAAAAGAACCCTGAAATATGATCTCCTTGCCCCAGCGGGGGCAAAACAGCGCAAAAGCACCTGGTAAGATTTTTTATCACATGTTGCAGAGTCTCTGAAATTTTAAAGAAAAACATATTAGCCCTAGCAGGGCAGAACAATTTAAAAAAAATAAAGCCGTTCAAATCCTTGCCCCAGCGGGGGCAAAACAGCACCATGTTATACCAAAACAGCAACTTTTATCTCAACCTTTGTAAACCAAAAACAACCAATCATGGCCGATACTTACACTCAAATTTATTATCACGTTGTTTTCGCAGTCAGAAACCGAAAATATATGATTACAAAAGACATAAAAGAAGATTTGTATAAATATATGTCAGGAATCATTAACAACCAAAAGCAAAAATTGATAATTGTAAATGGAATGCCGGATCATGTTCATATTTTGTTGCAATGTAAGCCTGACATGAATCTTTCAAATACAGTTAAAGAAATCAAGGAACATTCGACAAAATATCTGAACAACGAAAAAATGCTTGGTGGAAAATTCTACTGGCAAGCGGGATTTGGAGCGTTTTCGGTTTCTAAAAGAGATGTAGATATGATTATAAATTATATCAAGAATCAAGAGGAACATCATACGAGGAACTCCTTCAAAAATGAATACATTCGATTTTTAAAAGAAAACGAGATTGAATTTAAAGACGAATATCTATTTGATTTTGACTTGAAATGATTGGATGAATTTGTTTTGCCCACGCTGGGGCAATAAAACGAAAAAAAAATTTTTTTCTAGGGGTGTTTAGCCTCTCTGAGGCTTTGAAGTTGTTGACAATCGGAGATCAATCGTTAGCCCTAGCAGGGCTAAACAATTTTAAAAACCACAAACAATCAATATCTTCTACTTGCCCCAGCGGGGCAAAACGTGCATCTTCAATCCTTCTAAGCTTCCAAGAATTTCTTCAATCCTTCTACAATTACAATCTCATTAACGTCTATTCCTTTTAATTCCGATAAATAGAAGGAAGCCCAGTCAACGACATTGATAAAGTATATCGAGCGTTCAACGGCTGAATTACCTTTGGCGTTTAACGTATAAACAAAATCCGTTCTGGTTTTTAGGTAATCTTTGGTAAACTGCATGCGTTTCACATTTTGCGGATGTTCGTCAGGTGTTTCTAGAAACAAAGCACCAAAACGATTGTCTCCTCCACCCCAAGCGACCAATTCGTTGTGATTCATCTCAGGTAAAACGTGTTGCCAACAAAGCAATTTTCCATTTTCATTGAATTGTTGTTTGGCACGAATCGCGACTGCTTCATACGCGCTTGTTGCATATATCGCGATGACTTTGTCTTTCAAAAAAGCCGCTAGTTTTTTAGCTTCCTCTTGAATTTCTTGTTCTTCTGCAACAATCAATCTACGACCAATTTCGACCGATTCAAGCACATTTCCTTGAATGAATTCCAACTGAAAAAACAAGTTTAAAATTTGAATCAAAGAAAAAGCAACTGCTGCACGAGGCTGATTTCCGCTTGGAACTAGCGCGCAGTCAAAACCATTTTCTTTACAAAATGCCGCCAATTTTCCGCCCGAGCAAACACCCACAATGTGCGCGCCTTTTGCGTAAGCTTTTTGAATTGTTTCCAAAGATTCCTCCGTATTTCCAGAATAAGAAGAACCAATGACTAAAGAATTTTCGTTCACAAAATGCGGCAAATAATAGTCTTGCAAGAAAATCACAGGAATTTTCAATTCATCTTGCGTCCATTGCACGGCCAATTTAGCTCCAATTCCAGAACCGCCCATGCCACAAACTACGATGTTGTGGATTTCATTAGCAGGTTTTTGGTATTTCATTTCAGAAGCAATTTGAAAAGCTTCTGTAATATTTGCTGGAAATTGAGCGATAAGCTTGTGCATGATGTTGTTAATTTTTCCGCAAAGTTAAGGAATAATGAATGAAATAAATGGAATCATCCTATTTTGAAAATCTTAACGCATATAATTTTGTTTACCTTTGTCCCACAAATCAAAGACAATGAAATCAAGAAAAGCGTCAGAAACATTAGCCATCACCACAAGAATTGTTTTACCGAACGATACAAATACCTTGGGAAATTTATTTGGAGGTCAATTGCTCGCTTGGATGGATGTAATTGCCAGCGTATCAGCACACAGACATTCACGTCGTGTGGTAGTTACAGCTTCTGTAAACAACGTTTCGTTTCGCGAACCTATCAATCATTCATCTATTGTGACTTTAGAGGCTAAAGTTTCTCGTGCGTTCAGTTCTTCGATGGAAGTTTTTGTAGACGTTTTCGTTGAAGATCCAGTGACTGGTAAAACCAGAAAATCAAACGAAGCGATTTATACATTTGTCGCAGTAGATCAAAATGGAGGACCGATTCAAGTACCAGAATTGATTCCAGAAACAGAAGAAGAAAAAGCTAGATTTGACGGTGCTTTGCGACGAAAAGAATTGAGTTTGATTTTGGCTGGAAAAATGAAGCCAAGCGATGCCAAAGAATTGCGTGCTTTGTTTAATGAAGAATAACAGCTGAACTGAATTTCATATTCACATCATTTGCAATTGTTTTCGCGTCTTGTAAATTCATGCAATTGAAATGTTTTTTCGGACAACTTTTAAATCCAATTTTAGAACAAGGTCGACATTTCAAATAACTCACTTCGTGGATGGAAAATCCATTTTCGTTTCCTGGAAAATAAGGATACATTCCCAAGGCAGGGACGGTATTTCCCCAAACGCTCACAATCGGAATTTGAAATGCAGATGCGATGTGCATCAAGCCGGTGTCGTGCGTCAATAAAACCGCCGATTGTTTCACAATACTCGCCGATTGGCGTAATGAAAATTGCCCACAAGCATTCACAATTTTTTGATTTGGTAGCGCTTTGATAATACTTTCCGCAGTTTCCTTATCCATGGGTCCACCAGCTAAAACGATGGGATGATGAATTTGTGACACTACTTCAATCATTTTAGAAATAGGCATTCTTTTGGTGGCAAATTGCGCGCCTATCGCAAAAGCTACAAATTTTTTGCTTTCAACTCCAAGTGATGCAACATCAATTTCGTCGTCGGATTGCAAGAAGAAATCACATGGAAGGTTGTCGTTTGCAACATGCAGATTTTCGACCGCCTTAAAATACCTTTCAACGATGTGAACATTCGTTTTCATAGGCTTTTTGAAGTTCACCAATAGCCATTTTTCGATATTCAATTTAGGAAAACTGGCATGTGGAACGCTGAGTTTACGAATCAGGTTTTTGGTTCTGATGTTGGTGTGCAAATCAACTAAAAAATCAAATTTTTCAGCTTTTAATTGCGGAATCAGTTCATCAATTGATTTCTCAATTGTCCACGTTTTATGGATGAATGGATTTGTTGCAACAATGCTTTCGAAAGATTTTTTGGTAAGAAAGTGAATTTCAACATCAGGGATTTGTTGGTGGATGCATCTGACGATAGGAGAAGTCAATACAATGTCTCCAATTGAACTAAAACGCACCACTAAAATCTTCATGAATTCAAAGGTAATAGAATATTTTAAACAAAAAAAAGGTGTGCATCAAATGACGCACACCTTTCAAAAATATGATTGAGAATATTATTCTTTAATCAATTTCAATACTTCAGTTCCTTTGTCATGATTTACAGTAACAAAGTATAAACCGTTGTTTAATCCTTCTAAATTCATTTCTAAAGAAGCACCTTCAAACATGTTGTATGTTTTCACGATTTTTCCTTCAGCATTTGTCAAAGTAATGTTGTTTTGACCATTCAAACCTTCGATAACCGCTTTGTTTTTAGTTGGGTTAGGGAATAATTTAAACATTGAATTTGTGTTTTCTTCAATGCCAGAAGTACAGTTAGAAACAACAATTTTGTAATAATCAAGTGTAAAAGATTGTGGTGAAGCAATACCACCAACATAAGCACTAACATTGAAAACCAAGTTGTAAGTTCCAGCTGTAGTAGGAGTTCCAGTGATAATTGCACAACCTGTAGTTCCACCTAAGAAAGTACATTGATTTCCATTACAAGCGAAAGACAACCCTGGAGGTAAACCTGTTACATTATCTAAAACGATACTATCCATTGACAAAGTTGTACAAGGAAGTGGTGCAGGTAAAACTTGCGCACAAGTATCAGCAGGCACAACATTAGTAACTAATTGAGTGTAAGCCTGTCCAACACATGCTGGCAAGAAGTTCGTTGCACTATCTGGATAGATTCCAGCTTCTGTGTATTGGTTGTCTGGAGTACATTGTGCATTCAAGTTTAAAGCTCCGAAAAATGCTACTGAAGCGAAAAGTAATAGTTTTTTCATAGTTATTCATTTATGATTTATAAGGTAAAAGTATAACAAAAAATAGATATTTGAATATTCAGCAATATTTTTTTTGATTTTTACTGTTAAATAAAATGTTAAATCAAGCCAATTTATATCTTTTTCCAGGCAATGATTTAACCAAACCTAAAAATTCAAGATTTAGAAGTAAACCACTCATAACGCCAGTAGAAACGCCAATTTTAAGTGTTAGAAAGTCAATGCTAGCGGTTTCTTTGTCTTTTAAAAATGTGACGATTTCTTTCTCTTCTTCATTTAGGTCGTCTAAAAATAAATTCTTTTGAACAGGGACAGTATTTTTAACATTTTCCCAATCCATAATTCTGAAAAAATCTTTGCTTTTTGTAATTAAATGTGCGCGATCTTGTTGAATAAGATAATTGCAACCTATTGAAAATTCTTTAAAAATATCGCCGGGAAAAGCAAAAACATCTCGGTTGTAGTCATTCGCTAATTCGGCTGTAATTAATGAACCACCTTTTGCACCACTTTCAATCACAATGGTTGCGTCACACATTCCAGCAACGATTCTATTTCTCATCGGAAAATTCATTCTATCTGGAGTGGTACCAGGAAGAAATTCAGTTAAAATCCCGCCGTTTTTCTGCATTTGGATAGCGGTATTTTTATGAATTGCAGGATACATTCTATCTAATCCGTGTCCTAAAACACCAATGGTTTCAATGCCGTGTTTCACACAAAGTTGATGTACATAAATATCTATTCCATAGGCTAATCCACTAACAACGACAATGTTTTTTCCAATAAAGGAGGAAATTAGTTCATCGCAAATGGCTTTTCCATATTCAGATGCATTTCTTGTTCCAACTATGGCTACCGTTTTTGGGGCATTGAAATTCATTTCACCCTTTCCAAATAAAATCAGTGGAGCATCATCACATTGATTTAAGCGGAAAGGAAATTCTGGAGACTGATAAAAATAGGTTTTAAAAGAATTTTTAATAAAATAATCAACATAAGGAACAGCCAAATTGAGTGCTTCCTCACGGTTAATTTGAGACAAAGTTCCCTTCCCTAAACCTTGAATTTTCAATAAATTATGATTTTTTTCTGCAAAAAAAGCTTCGACACTTTCCATTTGAGAAAGGATGTTTCTAATTCTTTTTTTTCCAACTTTATTCAATAAAGTGAGTGCAATTTGTTGTTGTAAATCGGTATAATTCAAAATAATTGGTATTTTCGGCATACTAAAGTTAAGCAAAAAACCCTATGAAACAAATTTTACTATTAATTTTTCTTCCTGTATTTTGCTATGGACAGGACATAAAAGGAAAAGTAGTCGACAATTCGAACAATCAAGGTTTACCCGGTGCAAAATTGCAAACTTCCGAAGGGAAAAAAGCAACTTCAAATCCAGATGGAACCTTTACAATAGCATATAACCAACTGCCATTTCAATTGATAGTTTCAGCAGAAACTTTTGCCAACGACACCTTAAATATTACGACAACAGATTTTTTGACTTTAAAAATGAGTCCAGAAATCATCGAAATTAGTACTTTGGTGGTAACCGCTTCACGCAGAGGACAAAGCATAGAGGAAGTTCCGATTTCAATGGAGGTTTTGAAACCTACGCTGATTGATAACAAAGCAATTTCTGATTTGGAACAAGCTGTGGATCAAAGTCCTGGAGTTTATGCAATGGATGGACAAATCAGTATTCGTGGGGGAAGTGGATATTCTTACGGAGCGGGAAGCCGTGTTTTATTGCTTTGGAATGATGTTCCAATTCTATCTGGAGATGCCGGAGATGCTAAATGGAATGCTGCCCCAATGGAACTTTCGTCTAGAATTGAAGTTATTAAAGGTGCATCTTCTGTTTTGTATGGTAGTGGAGCCTTGAACGGAATAATCGCTGTAACTGAGAGGGACCCTCCAAAAGTTGCAGAATTAAAAGTGAAAGTGCAATCAGGAATTTATGATGATGCAAAAAGAGCAAGTTTAAATTGGCGTTCAAAAAACCCAACCTTTCAATTGGCTGAAGTTTCTTACGGAAAAATGTATCGCAAATTTGGATACAACATTTCGATGACAGGTTTCACCAATAAAGGATATCGCGATGGCGAATCTGAAACTAGAGGACGTGTTAGTGGTTCATTTTTATATAAACCTGAAAAAGTCAAAGGTTTGAAAATGGGAATTGGATATTCTGCGCATTTTCAAAAAGTCGGTTCTTTTATCGTATGGGAAAGTGATTCATTGGCTTATACACCACAAGGTGGAAGCGACATCAATGTACCTGGTTCTTCATTGTCTATTACCAAAGGATCTAGAATAAACATTGATCCATATTTGAAATACATCACAATTCGTGGAAATAAGCACAATTTGAGAACTAGAATGTATCGAGTTGTAAATGAGAGTTTCACCAATTCAGGACAAAATTCTGTTGCAACTAATTATTATGGGGATTACAATTACCAAAAAACTTGGAAAAAAACCTGGTTTTTAACTGCAGGAGCAACTGCTTTTACATCAGTTGTCAATTCTGCATTATACGGAGATCACAAGTCTAATAATTATTCAGGATATGTTCAATTAGAAAAGAAATACAAAAAATTAGATTTTACAGCAGGATTTCGTTTTGAATATTTTGATCAAGATGGTAAAAAAGGAGATTCAGATTATTTCTTTGGAAAAAACAGAGAGACTAAAATACCTGTTTTTCCAATTTTAAGAACAGCCGTTCATTATGAATTATTTAAATACACGCATTTAAGAGCCTCTTTTGGTCAAGGTGTTCGTTATCCTGCTATTGCTGAAAGATATACGCAAACTTCAGTTGGAAGTTTAAATGTATTCCCAAATCCAAACTTACAAAGAGAAACTGGATGGGCAGTAGAGCTTGGAATTAAACAAGGTGTAAAAATTGGTGAAAATTGGAAAGGATTGCTAGACGTTGCTGGTTTTATCAATCAATACGACAACATGATGGAATTCACTTTTGGAATTTACAATCCTGCAAACATACAAATCAGTTTGAATCCAAACGATCCAGGATATTTAAACAAATGGATTGGATTTAGAGCATCTAATGCTGAAAAAGCTAGAATTAGTGGTATTGAAGGATCTTTTTCAAGTGAAGGGAAAATTGGTAATGTAGAATTGAGATCTTTAATTGGTTATACTTACATGAATCCAGTAAGTATGAACAATGATAAATATTACCGTGCTACTTTTTCTGATACATCTGGAAATTTGTTGAAATACCGTTTCAAACATTTGGCAAAAGCAGATGTTGAAGCTGTTTACAAAGGTTTCAGTTTGGGCTTTTCAGCAAGATATAACAGTTTCATGAAAAATATCGACAGGGTATTTGAAAATGAAGTAGTACCAGGAACAGGAATTTACATTCTTCCAGGTTTGAAAAAATACAGACAAGAACACAACAGTGGAAATTTGGTTTTTGATGCGAGAATTGGTTATGAAATCAATGAAAATTACCGCTTAGGTTTTGTAGTAAATAATTTCTTGAACACAGAATATATGGGTCGCCCTGGAGATATTCAGGCACCAAGAAATTTCATTTTGCAAATTCAAGCCAAAATCTAATTTCATTCTATTAAATATTTTAGACTGTCAATTTCTCAGTGAAGTTGGCAGTTTTTTTATGTCAATTAATTTCTAATTTAGCAGAGAAATCAAAACAACAACAAATTGAAAGTTTTAGGCGTCATTCCAGCAAGATATGGTTCTTCTCGTTTTCCAGGAAAACCATTGATAGATTTAAAGGGTAAAACCATGATTCAGCGCGTATATGAAGGCGCTAAAAAATCAACGCTGCTTTCTGATGTAATCGTCGCCACAGATGATGAACGCATCTTCGAAGCTGTAAAATCTTTTGGCGGAAAAGTGATGATGACCAATGATTCTCATCCAAGTGGAACGGATCGTTGTGGAGAAATTGCCGCCCATTTTGACGACATTGATGTGGTGATTAATATTCAAGGCGACGAACCATTGGTTGATTATCGACAATTAGATGCGCTAATTGCGGTTTTTATGAACTCAGAGGTACAGATTGCTACTTTGGGGATTAGAGATATCAACATGGAAGCGATATTGAATCCAAATAGAATCAAAGTCGTAGTCAATCATGAAAATCAAGCTTTGTATTTTTCTCGAAGTCCGATTCCTAATTTTGCAAATTCAAAAGAAAATCCTTTGACGCAATATCCATATTTGAGACACATAGGACTTTATGCATACCGCGCAGAAACGCTAAAGAAGTTGGTTCAACTAATTCCAACCTCCCTGGAACAAATAGAATCTTTAGAACAATTGCGTTGGATGTTTTATGGTTTCCCAATCAAAGTGGTGGAAACCGAAATTGAAACGCCTAATATCGACGTGCCGGAAGATGTGTCAAAAGTACTTGCAGCCATTTTTGAATAGGTAGAAAAACACCGAGAACAAAGCGTTTTAGTATTTAAAAAAAAATCTAAAATCATTCAGAGGGCACAAATATTCAAAAATAAACCATCAATATTCATTTTCGATACTCCAATTCAAACCGTCAACTATATTTGTAATAGAAATAAGGAGATAAAAATCAGGTTATTATTTGAGTCTTGGTTTCGTAAAGTAAAGAATGTGACGCAACTGCATTGGAGAGGCAGTTTTCATTTTCTAGTTTGATTTAAGAGTATAATAGTTCTTTTGTCACATGATTTACTTGAAGCCGTGAACTTGTTCAAAGTTTCAATTGGTAACCTGATTTTTTAAAAATTAAAACTACAGTTTAATAATAACAAATTGGGCTTTCTGAACAGAAGGCCCTTTTTGATTTTTATAGGTCAAATCTCTTCAAAAACGTGAATTTTATAAAAAAATTAAAAAAAAAGCAGGATTAGTGCTCTTTTTATTAGTTCAATTCGTGTTTTCATTTATTTTTGCCAAATCAAATTGCAAACAATGGAGAGCAACGAATTTCAATTAGTAGAAAAAGAACTGGTTCACACCTTTCATTTTCCTCAAGAAGACATTTTAACGAGTGAATCTGCACAAAAAGAAAGACGTGCTTCAGTGGATCGTGCTATTTCTTTGGGAAATTTAGAACACCAAAAAGTCAGAATTTATTTTGCAGACGATCAAGGTAAAAAAAGAGTTGACACTACTATTTGGGCTGTTACTGATACCGCAATTGTTTTGAAACAAAATACTGTATTACCAATTCACAGAATACTTAAATTAGAAATATAAAAGGTTGTTATGACAAAAAAACGTGCCATTGTAAGTTATGATAAACTCACAATCGATCAAAAGAAGCAGTTGTTAGTTGCTTTTCCAGATGGATTTTCAGAAGGAATGACTCAAATCAAGACACCAACAGGAGAAACTTTAGACGCTTTGCTTTGGGAAACTGAAGAAATCATCTATTTGGTTAAACTAAACAAACCAGTAGGTAAACCAGTTAAAGCTCCGATAGACGATGACGACGAGGATGAGGAGGATTTTGAAGATGACATTCCAGATGATGTTAAAGAAGAAGAAACCGAAGACGACGACGTGGATGATGACTACGATGTAGCAGACGAAACGGAAGAAGAAGAGGACGAAGACTAAATATTGAAAGGTTGATTTGAGCAAAACAAGTCAACCTTTTTTGTTGGATATAAGTTCCTGTAAATGCCTATAAATTGCGTATCCCGAAAATTTATCGTTACTTCGCAGTCGTAAATGAAAGCCAATTCAATATTCATCAAGGCTTTCTACAATGATTATATGACCTTTGAAGATTTAGAAGTAAGTGCACCAATCCTTTCTGCACTCAAAAAAGAAGGATACACAAACCCAACTCCAATTCAAGAAAAATCAATTCCTATCGTTTTAAAAGGCGGGGATTTGTTGGCGTGCGCACAAACGGGAACAGGAAAAACTGCTGCCTTTTCAGTGCCAATTTTACAATTATTATCTGAAAATATTCAACACGGAAACAAACGCAAAATTCGTGCGTTGATTGTCACTCCAACCAGAGAATTAGCCATTCAAATTGGCGAAAGTTTGACCGCTTATGGCGCTGATTTAGCTTTGAAAAACACCGTTATTTTTGGTGGAGTTTCGCAAGTAGCTCAAGTCAATAGATTGAAAAGTGGCATCGACATTTTGGTGGCTACACCTGGAAGATTACTTGATTTAATTGCTCAAGGTGAAATTTCTTTGCAACATGTAGAGATTTTTGTACTCGACGAAGCCGACAGAATGTTAGACATGGGATTTATCCACGATGTTAAAAAATTGTTGAAAGTCATTCCAGATAGACGTCAATCACTTTTCTTCTCTGCAACGATGCCACCAGCAATTGTTGAATTGGCAGGAACAATTTTGCAAAACCCTGATAAAGTTGAGGTTACGCCTCCTTCATCAACAGTTGAAAAGATTGACCAAGAGTTATACTTTGTTGACAAAGGGAATAAAAATGCTTTGTTATTGCATATTTTAGAAAATCCTGAAATTGATACGGCGCTTGTGTTTACAAGAACCAAACATGGCGCTGATAAAGTGGTGAAATTGTTAGTGAAACACCATATTAAAGCAGAAGCAATTCACGGTAACAAAGCACAAAATGCACGTCAACGTGCATTGACCAATTTCAAAAATAAAACCATTCGCGTTTTGGTTGCAACGGATATAGCCGCGAGAGGAATTGACGTCGATGCATTGGCTTACGTGATCAATTTTGAAATTCCAAATATTCCAGAAACGTATGTGCACCGCATTGGTCGTACAGGTCGAGCTGGATTGGAAGGAATGGCGATGTCATTTTGTGATCACGAAGAAATTGCCTATTTGAGGGACATTGAGAAATTAATTAAACTGCAAATTCCAAGAAACACGACACATCCTTTCCCAATGGAAGTGGCGCCAAAAATGGACGCTCCAGCCCCTAAAAAAGCGCAAGGTGGTGGTGGACAAAGAAAACCAAATCCAGCAGCGCAAGGAAGATCTAATTCCAACAAAGCAGCAGCACCAAAATCGAATAAAAGAAAGTTTTTCTCTGCTAAAAAGGGATAAAATTTAAATCCAACAAGTTTATATTTTTTGCCATGAATTGTTTAAATAATTCATGGCATTTTTTTTCATTCGTGAATATCTCACTATCTTTGCCCCAAAATCAGATCGCATGGAATTGTTAGACGGAAAAGAAACAGCAAGAATCATTAAAGCTGAAATAGCGCAACAAGTTAAAGCAAGGAAAGCGGAAGGAAAAAAGATCCCTCATTTAGCAGCAATTTTAGTAGGAACAGATGGCGGTTCAATGACTTACATTGCAAATAAACTGAAATCTTGCGAAGAATGTGGGTTTGAAAGCACTTTGATGCGATACGATGATTCAGTTTCTGAAGAAGTTTTATTGAACAAAGTCAAACAATTAAACGAAGATAAAAGCATTGACGGATTCATAGTTCAATTGCCTTTGCCTGCGCACATCGATGAGATGAAAGTAACTTTAGCGATTGATCCTCAAAAAGATGTAGATGGTTTTCATCCAATGAATTTGGGTAAAATGGCATTGAATTTACCAGGATTTGTCTCTGCAACACCATCTGGAATTATCGAATTAATCAGAAGAAATAACCTAGAAACAGCAGGAAAAAAATGTGTAATCATCGGTCGTTCAAACATAGTTGGAATGCCTTTGAGTATCATGCTTTCTCAAAATACTGAGCCAGGTAATTGCACGGTAACTTTAGCACACAGCCAAACTGTTAATTTGAAAGAAATTTGCCTAACAGCAGACATCATTATCGCTGCACTTGGTCAACCTAATTTTGTGACTGCAGACATGGTGAAAGAAGGCGCGGTTATCATCGATGTTGGAACAACTCGCGTTCAAGATTCAACGAAAGTTTCTGGATGGAAATTGGTCGGCGATGTCAAATTTGATGAGGTTGCTCCTAAATGTTCTTACATTTCTCCAGTTCCTGGTGGTGTTGGTCCAATGACGATTGCATCATTGATGATGAACACTTTGAAAGCAATGGATTTGAAAGGGAAATAGTATCTCCTATTTATTTTGAGGTGCTAGCACTTACAACAATTAAAAAAAAATTGGTACTTTTGATTAGCTAGAATTAATCAAAACTCTCCAAATTAATGAAATTCATTGCTAGTATTACTGCTATTTTCTTAGCATTCTCATGTTTGTTTTCCCAAACTACATTCCCGTGGAGTGGCACTTATGGTGGCACAGGAACAAACAGAACTTACACCACATCTGTATCAGGAATTACGATGTCAGCAACGATTGTAAACTCTGAAAATGTTTGGCAAGATGCTTCTCCTGTATGGTTTCCTTCGGGTTCAACAGTTAACGGTGGCGGATGCAGTGGAATTTCCGCGGCCAATCAAGGTATGTTACTTAGCACCGATTGGACATCCAATACAACCAAAACAATTACCGTTACAATTTCATTCAGTTCTCCTGTCCAAGGTCCCGTCAATTTCAAATTGTATGATGTAAACGACGACGGTTTCGGCTCGTGGACAGATAAAATTACCATTTCAGGAACAAATGCGGCTTCAGCTGCAGTTAATGTTTTCAATGTGGGAACAGCTTGTGTTTCAACTGGTGGAACTGTTACTGGTTCGGGATCAACAGCATTGACTTACAATGCAGGAATGTCAACAGCTTGCACTTGTTGGGGAAACAATGAAATCAACGTTGGTTCAGCATCTGATTGTATTTCAACAGTTACGATTTTGTATCGCTCGGCGGCTACTCCAACCAACTACAATAATCCCAAACAATATGTTGTCATTTCTAATCTTACGGCAACGATTCCAACACCGCTTGCAGCACCAACAAATATTACTGGAAATACTGCCATTTGTCAAAATCAAAGTACAACTTTAACAGCCGTTGGCGGCACGGCCACTTCGCAATGGTACACTGGTTCTTGCGGTGGAACTTTGGTCGGAACAGGAACTTCGATTACAGTTTCTCCAACTACAACCACCACTTATTTTGTTAGAAACGCGGGTACATCTTGCACGCCAGCTTCACCTTGTATTTCAACTACGGTTACGGTCAATCCTTCTCCCACAATGACGAGTGCCAATTCTGCTACAATTTGCAGTGGATCAACACTCAATATTCCTTTGAGCAGTGATTTTGGAACAAGTTATTCTTGGATTGCAACAGATAATACTTCAGTTTCTGGAGAAAGTACTTCTGCGCAAAATTCGGTTCAAATTGACAATACTTTAATCAATAATTCATCTACTGTTCAAGTGGTGAATTACAGTGTAACTCCTTCAGCAAATGGTTGTTCTGGAACTCCGCAGACCATTGCAGTCACAGTGAATCCGGTTCCTACGATGACGAATGCGAACACGGCAACAATTTGTACAGGAAACGCATTGAATTTAGCATTGACAAGCAATGTTACAGCAACGTTTCATGGGTTGCAACGGACAATCCAAACGTAACAGGTGAAACCTTGACCAACTCAAACTCTTCAACGATTTCAAATACTTTGACAAATACTTCGGGGATTTCTCAAGTTGTAAATTATACTGTTACACCAACTGCAGGAACATGTATTGGGACAGCGCAAAATATTGCTGTTACGGTAAATACAAATTTGCCAGCACCAACAATTACACCAAATGGACCAACTACTTTTTGCCCAGGCGGAAATGTTCAATTGACCTCAAGCAGCGCGGTCGGAAATCTTTGGAGTACGAATGAAACAACTCAAACTATTACTGTAAATAGCTCCGGAACTTACACTTTAAGTTATACGGATGCAAGCGGTTGTTCATCTGCAACAGCAAGTATCACAATAACGCAAACGGCTGGTGCATTGCCTACGGCGAGTATTTCAGGCGGCGCAGTTTATTGTGGTTCTGATCCAATTGCACCAATTCAAGTAACAGTCACGGGCGCTGGTCCCTGGACGATTGATTATCAAATTGATGGAGTTCCACAAACTGCCATCGTTGGTTCTAGTTCCCCGGTTGATTTAGGAAATGCAGTTGGTGTTTATACCTTGACAGGAATTAGTGATGCCAACTGTTCAAATACAGCTACTGGAAGTTCTACAATTAGTTTAGGTAACACACCAATTTTGACCAACGCGACCACAGCAGATTTATGTACAGGTAATACTTTTAATCTTCCTTTAACGACGGATATTCCAGCGACTTTTACTTGGGTTGCGATTGATAATCCAAATGTGACGGGAGAAATTTTGACGAATCAAACAAATTCGACGATTACAAATACACTAACTAATACAACTTCAAATCCTGAAATAGTGGTTTATGAAATTACTCCAGTTTCTACCATCGGCACTTGCTCAGGTTTGATGCAAACTGTAAGCGTAACTGTGAATCCAACGCCAGCCGCGCCAACAATTACACCAAATGGACCAACCACTTTTTGTCCTGGCGGAAGTGTACAATTGACATCAAATTTTGCAACTGGAAATTTATGGAGCACGGGTGAAACTTCTCAGTCAATAACAGTTTCAAATTCAGGAACGATTACTTTGTCAACAACCATTAACGGATGTGTTTCTCCTACTGCAAGTATTGTTATTGATCAAGGTGTTGGTGCTTTACCAACAGCCTCAATTTCTGGTGGAGGAAGTTTTTGTGCAGGAAATGCAATCACTCCAATTTCAGTAGATGTAACAGGTGTTGGTCCTTGGACGATTGATTTCACGATTGACGGCGTAGCCCAAACCGCAGTTACAGGAGGTACTTCTCCTATCACTTTGGGCAATTCGCAAGGGGTATATGCAATGACTTTTGTGAGCGATTTAAATTGTTCAAATTCCGCTTCGGGAACTGCAAGTATTGTGTTGAATCCAATTCCGACAGTATCTACAAATTCAATTGCCATTTGTGATGGAATTTCAGGTACAATCACTGCAACTCCAGATTTTGGAGGAGGAACATTTTTATGGTCACCTGGAGGAGAAACAACAGCATCTATTACAGTCAACCCAAGTTCAACAAGCAATTATTCAGTTGTTTACAGTTTAAATGGATGTACTTCAATTCCCGTAACAGCAACAGCCACTGTTAGCTCTGCGCCGACAGTTACAGTTAATAATGCTTCAATTTGTCAAAACCAAACTGCAACATTAACTGCAACACCTTCTGTTTCTGGAGGTACATTTTTATGGAATCCAAACGGAGAAACGACCAGTTCAATTACTGTTGCTCCCCAAGTTACGACTAGTTATACTGTTGTTTACACTTTGAATGGTTGTTCAAGTGCAGCAACACAAGGAGTAATAACGGTAAATTTAAGTCCGCTAGCGAGCTTTATTGCTGATACGCTTTCGGGTTGTGTTCCATTGACAGTTCAATTCACAAGCACTTCAAACAGTGACCAAGGAGCTTGCGTTTGGACCTTGAGTAATGGAATTACCTTAACTGGTTGCAATCCTATTTTCACTTTTGATCAAGCGGGTTGTTTTGATGTTACTTTAGCAACAACACTAAATGGATGTTCAGGTTCTAGTTCAGCGTCCAATTATATTTGTGTTGAGTCAAATCCCGTAGCTTTTTTCACTGGAAATCCATTGCAGTTAACTGATGAAAATCCGACGATAGATTTAGAAAATTTATCTACAGGGGCGAGCACTTATGTTTGGAATTTTGGAGATGGTGAAATTAGTACAGCGGTAAATCCATCACATACATTTTCGCAAAATGATTTAGGTTACACCATTGAATTGACAGCAATTTCGGATTTGGGATGTCAAAGTACCTATGCAATCAATATCACTTATGATCATGAATTAATCTTTTATGTTCCCAACGCATTTACGCCTGATGATGATGAACACAATCCTGTTTTCAAACCCATATTTACTGCTGGTTACGATCCATACAGTTATAATTTGACGATTTTTGATCGTTGGGGAGAAATTATTTTTGAATCAAATGATGTAAATGTTGGTTGGGATGGCACTTACATTCAAACAGTTGGATTGGTACAAGATGGAATTTTCGTTTGGAAAATATCTTTCAAAGTCAATAACAATGATGAAAGGAAGATCTATACAGGGCATGTTAATTTGCTAAAATAACATCAAGCTTTTTGTTTTCTCGTTGTGAGCCAAACGCCGACAAAAATCAGAAACATATATACGCCTTTTTGCCATGTAATGGTATCGGTGTAGTCTTCTGCAAAGCCAACATAACTAAGGAAAAAAGCAAAGAAAATCACCAAAACAGGCTGAAAGTAAATGTATGCGCTAGAAACTGCAGGACTTAAATATTTTAATCCGTACATGGTCAATAGGTAGGTTAAAAATGTTACACCAACGACAACGTAAGCGATTTTTGCCCAAATTTCCCACGAAATTTGTTGGAAATTTGTTTGAAAAACTTCGGTCAGTGTTGGTGGAAAAAGCAACACAAATCCAAGACCAAATGTAAATACATAGGTAATGACAGTCAATGGATTGTACTTTTTCATCAATGGTTTTGCGATGACCAAATAAATGGCATAACTCAAGGCGTTGATAAACAGAAATAAATCACCAAGCAATGAATCTCCTTTTCCAGAAGAGCCAGCCAAAGTGAGTAAAATTGCACCAGCTGCTCCAATTAAAATACCTGCTACTTTTGAAAGCGTTATTTTTTCTTTAATTAAGAAGTACGCCAAAATGATTACCAAAATGGGATTGGTTGTCATGATGATTCCAGAATTAATCGCAGAGGATAAATTCAAGCCATAAAAAAAGCAAAGTTGATTGGTTGCAACTCCAAAAAATCCGCACACCGCGAGAAGTAGATAATCTTTCTTTTCTATTTTTTGAGTGGGAAGCAATAATTTCACCAACCAAAATAACAATGTTGCGCCCAACACACGAAATAAGATGAAAACACTAGGTGTCAAAAAACCGGGCATTACGCCTTTGGCCAGTACATGACTTGCGCCGTATAAGGTATTGACAAAAAACAATGCCAAATGTGCTTTCCAATCTTGAAATTTCATTTATTGTTCCAATTTGTCATCGTTAAATTTACACCAATAGTAGTGAATCCTTTTATAAATTCAGTAGCAATATCAATTCTTTCTGGAAGTGATTTTTGTTCTTCGGTGGACCATTCTCCCAATACATAATCCACTTGTTGTCCTTTATTGAATTCACTACCAACCCCAAATCGCAAACGTGTATAATCTTGGGAATTCAATGTTGCTTGGATGTCTTTCAAACCATTATGACCGCCATCGCTGCCCTTCATTTTCATCCGAAGTTTTCCAAAAGGCAAAGACAAATCATCGGTAATTACTAAAATATTTTCTTTTAAAATTTTCTCCGATTGCATATAATAATTCACCGCTTTCCCACTTAAGTTCATAAAAGTGGTTGGTTTTAAAAGCACAATTTGTCTGCCTTTGTATTTTACTTGAGCAACTTCCGCATGTTTTTGAACTGTAAAGTTTCCTCCACATTCTTTTGCAAATGCTTCAACCACTTTAAAGCCGATGTTGTGTCTTGTTTCAGCATATTTGGCACCAGGATTCCCCAAACCGATGATTAAATATTTCATTTTTGAAAATTTTTGTAAAAGTAGTTAATTGAAGGTTATTAAC
>JBFYPS010000044.1:0-11000 GCA_041303135.1 Crocinitomicaceae bacterium
CGAACCACCAGCTAGAGAAACAGTTCAAGTGAGCAGACTGCCGATGGATGTTCCGATTGAAATTTCTTGTATCGCAATTTTATAAATTTCAGTTTGAACTAAAAGAGTGAATAACTTCCCAGTCAAAATATCAGTTATTATAGTCAACTACAATGTTGAGTATTTTCTTGAGCAATGCTTGAACTCCGTTTTCAAAGCGCTAGAAAATATTTCAGGAGAAGTTTTTGTGGTCGACAATAATTCCATTGATGGTTCGGTTGAAATGGTTCGTCAAAAGTTTCCACAAGCGATTTTAATTGCAAACAAAGATAATCGTGGTTTTTCAAAAGCGAATAATCAAGCCATGGCAATCGCCAAAGGAGAATATCAATTATTGCTTAATCCCGATACGGTTATTGAGGAAGATACTTTTTTGAAAGTTGTGCAATTCATGGATGAAAATCCAAAAGCAGGAGGGCTAGGAGTGAGGATGTTGGACGGAAAAGGAAATTTTTTACCTGAATCCAAACGTGGATTGCCGACACCAGCAGTGGCCTTTTATAAAATTTTTGGATTGTCAGCAATTTTTCCAAAGTCGAAGAAATTTGGAAAATATCATTTGGGGTACTTATCAGAATTTGAAACGAATGAAGTTGAAATTTTGAGTGGGGCATTTATGTTAATGCGCACAGAAGTTTTAAACAAAATTGGTTATCTGGACGAAGCTTTTTTCATGTATGGTGAAGACATCGATTTGTCATATAGAATCATACAAGGTGGTTACAAAAATTATTATTTTCCTGAAACTAGAATCATTCATTACAAAGGAGAAAGCACGAAAAAAAGTTCAGTGAATTATGTTTTTGTTTTTTACCGAGCAATGGTCATTTTTGCTGAGAAACATTTTTCTCAAAAAAACGCTAAATTATTTTCGTTTTTAATCAATTTCGCCATCTATTTAAGAGCAGGATTGGCCATTTTTACAAGGTTTATCAAAAGAGCTGCCTTACCCGTTTTTGACTTTTTGTATTTGTTTGGAGGTTTGTTATTGATGACCCATTATTGGCAAAAAGCAAATATTGAATTTCCACCAAACATCGTAAATATTGCAATTCCTTCCTATACAATCACGTGGTTATTGAGCGTTTTTTACACAGGAGGATATGACTTTCCAATCAAATTATCGAAGTTTTTCAAAGGTGCCATTTTGGGAACCTTAATCATTTTAGTGATTTATGCGCTATTGCCGAAAACATGGCAATTTTCAAGATTATATATCCTAATTGGTACCGCTTGGATTTTTGTATATTATCTGATTTCTAGGGTTTTTCTTCATTATGGTTTGAAGAAAAAGTTCAATCTTTCAGGTGCACAAAATCAAAAATTTATCATTGTTGGTTCGGAAGTTGAATCTGCCCGCGTGAGTACAATCTTGAAGCAAACAAATTCAAAAATTGATTCTATTTTGCTGGTTTCTGATTCGGATGAAAAGAATGAAGATCAAATTGGAATCCTTTCACAATTAGACCAAATTGTATTTTTTCACAAAGTTGATGAGATTATTTTTTGCGCCAAAGATACTTCCGCACAGGTGATTATGCATTGGATGTCACTTTTAGGGAGCAACAACATTGATTTTAAAATAGCACAACCTGATAGTTTATATTTAATCGGTAGTAATTCAATTGATACAGCTGGGGATTTATATGTGTTCAATATCAACGAAATTTCAAAGCAAAGTAATATTCGAAATAAACGAACTTTTGATTTTGTGCTTAGTTTTTGTTTTTTGGTAAGTTCTCCCTATTTTATTTGGTACTTTAAAAATAAATCTAAGTGGCTCAAAAACATGCTGCAATGTTTGTTTGGTAAAAAATCTTTGGTTGGTTATTATACTGAGAAGCAAGATTCAACCCAACAATTGCCCACTATAAAAAGAGGAGTTTTGAACCCCTTAGATGCTATGAAATTTGCAAGTACCAGTATTCTAAGCAAGCTAAATCTCATCTATGCAAGAGATTATAGTATTTGGAAAGATTTTGAAATCGTTCGAAAAGCTTGGAGAAAATTGGATTCATAACCATTTGATTCTAGAGAAATTGAACAATTTTCATTTCATTGGTTTTAATTTTTCGTTGAGAACCAATTTTTCACCTTTTTTCTCTTACTTTTGTACTCGAAAAAACAAGAAATCCTCTTAGGAACATGGCACAAGTAGAAATCAGACTCCCAAAAATGGGTGAAAGCGTTACAGAAGCTACCATCACAAACTGGTTAAAAAATGTTGGCGACAATGTTGATATGGATGAACCATTGGTTGAAGTAGCTACTGATAAAGTGGATAATGAACTTCCATCTGAAGCAAAAGGAACGTTGGTTCAGATCTTTTTTGAAAAAGATCAAGTAGCTCAAGTTGGTGATGTAATTGCAATCATTTCAACAGATGGTGGAGCAGTTGTGGCGCCAGTTGTAGAAGCAGCACCAGTTGCAGAAGTAGCAGTTGCAGCTCCAGTTTCAAATGGATCGCCAGCAGTTTCAGCACCAGCAATTGCAAATTCAAATAAATTCTATTCTCCATTGGTTCGCAGTATTGCTGACAAAGAAGGAATTTCTTCGAATGAATTAGAAACCATTTTAGGTACTGGTCAAGAAGGACGAGTTACTAAAAAAGACATATTGTCTTATATTGAGACAAGAGGTTCTCAACCTGCAGTTGCTGCGCCAGTTGCTCCGGTTGCTCAAGCTCCAGTTGCAAAACCAGCGGCGGCTGTATCTTCAAATGATGGCGGTTCATCTTTCTTGTCAAATATCAAAGAACCAGTTGTTTTGCCAATGCCAGGAGATGAAATCATCGAAATGGACAGAATGAGGAAATTGATTTCTGACCACATGGTAATGTCTAAACACGTTTCGCCTCACGTAACTTCTTTTGTAGAAGCTGATGTAACGAATATCGTAAATTGGAGAAATAAAGTCAAAAAAGATTTTGAGAAAAGAGAAGGCGAAAGCATTACTTTTACGCCGATTTTCATGGAAGCGATTGCAAAAGCGATCAAGGATTTCCCAATGATCAACGTGGCAGTAAGTGGCAATCAAATTATCAAAAGAAAAGATATCAATTTAGGAATGGCTACAGCACTTCCTTCTGGAAACTTAATTGTTCCAGTTGTTAAAAATGCTGATAGATTGAATTTGACAGGTTTAGCGAAGGCAGTAAATGAATTGGCTAGAAATGCAAGAAACAATAAATTGAAACCAGAAGATATCCAAGGTGGAACTTATACTGTAACAAATGTGGGAACTTTTGGAAACGTAATGGGAACACCGATTATCAATCAACCACAAGTGGCTATTTTAGCATTGGGTGCGATTCGTAAAGTTCCTGCTGTAATTGAAACGCCAGAAGGAGATTTCATCGGAATCCGTCACAAAATGTTCTTATCTCATTCTTATGACCACAGAGTTGTTGATGGTTCATTGGGTGGAATGTTTGTTAGAAAAGTAGCAGATTATTTAGAGCAATTTGATGTAAATAGAGAATTATAGTCAAAGTCTGACTTCATATTTGAAACCTACACTTTAAAAAAAATGTAGGTTTTTTTTTGCATTAAAATTGAAAATAGAATAGTTCACAAAAAGCAGTTTTCATTCCAACGATTACATTATCTTTGAACTCAAAGAATTTTTCAAAATGAAACTTAAATTAGCGCGACCTTTGGCCATTTTTGATCTTGAGGCAACAGGATTAAATATTTCAAAAGATAAAATAGTTGAAATAGCAATTATCAAAATCAATCCTGATGGAACAGAGGAAACTTTTTCTGCGAGAATTAATCCTGAAATCAATATTCCAGATGAGGTTGTTGAAATTCATGGAATTACCAACGAATCAATTAAGGACGCGCCAACTTTCAAAGATTTAGCAAGTAAAATTACCAACTTCATTGGTGATGCTGATTTGGGCGGATACAACTCCAATAAGTTTGATATTCCATTATTGGCAGAAGAATTACTCAATGCTGGAAGTGAATTTGATGTGTCAAAACGCAAATTTGTCGATGTACAAAACATCTTTCATAAAAAAGAACAACGTACACTTGCAGCGGCCTACCAATTTTATTGTAAAAGCGAAATCGAGAATGCACACAATGCATTGGCAGATACAGAAGCAACTTGGAAAGTTTTGAATGCGCAACTTGAAAAGTATCCAGATTTAGAAGCAAATATTGATTTTTTAGCAGATTTCTCTAAAGGTGGAAATCTGAATATTTTAGATTTCGCAGGCCGTTTGGCCGTTAATGAAAAAGGCGAAGCTGTTTACAATTTTGGTAAACACAAAGGAAAAACTGTGAAACAAATCGATATTGAAGAACCTGGTTACTACGGTTGGTTTGTTTCTGAATCAACAGATTTTCCTAAATATACGAAGCAGAAGTTGAAACAAGAAATGGACAAGATTAAAGCTGAAAAAATGCTTCAAAATCAAGCAAAGGAAGTTAAGCCTAAGGTAAATAAAGTAGAAGATAATTTATCAATGGAAGATAAATTGGCAGCTTTAAAAAGTAAATTTGGTAAATAAGATTGAGATGAAAATTATTTGTATTGGTAGAAATTATGCGGATCACGCAAAAGAAATGAATTCAGCGATTCCTGAAAACCCAGTTTTTTTCATGAAACCTGACACGGCTTTATTGCCCAATAAAAGTCCGTTTTTTTATCCAAATTTCACCAAAGATTTGCATTATGAATGTGAAATTGTTGTTCGAATCAATAAACTTGGGAAAAATATCGCTCCAAAGTTTGCTAACACTTATTACGATGAAATTGGTTTAGGAATTGATTTTACTGCGAGAGATTTGCAACAAAAATGCAAGGAAAAAGGTTTGCCTTGGGAAATCGCTAAATCTTTTGAGCACAGTGCGCCTGTTTCACAAAATTTTATTGATAAGTCAACCTTGGATTTAACGAATTTGAATTTTTCATTACAACAGAATGGTCAAGTTGTGCAAGTTGGAAACACCAAAGACATGCTTTTTGATATCGATCAAATCATCGTTTACATCTCTCAATTTATGACTTTGAAAATTGGAGATTTAATTTTTACAGGAACTCCAGCAGGTGTAGGTCCAGTTGCCATTGGAGATGTTTTGACAGGATTTATCGAAGATCAAAAAATGTTCGACTTGAAAATTAAATGATTTCAAGATTTTTCAAAAACTGACAAAATTCAGCATAAGAAATGACGAAAATATTTTGTATCTCGTAATATAGTTTTATGATTTACTGAATTATATACTTGTATTTCAGTTTTTTAGTTAATTTTATTTAACTTTTAGTTTTTAGTTGAAAAATCTATTCCTTGTTCGGTAGTAATTTGTAACTTTACTACACTATGAATAAAATATTACTTTTTTTTAGCGTCGTTTTGCTTTTAGGTTGCAAAAGTAAAGTTGTAACGACTCGACCAAAATCAGTATCAATTTATGAGTCAATTTACGCTTCAGGAATTGTAAAAAGCAAAAATCAATATGATGTTTTTTCGAGGGCCAATGGAATCATTGACCAGATTTTTGTGCAAGAAGGCGATTTTGTAAAGATAGGAACGCCCATTCTTTCAATTTCAAATCAATCGCAAAAATTGACGAAAGAAAATGCAGCCTTATTGGCCGAGTTTAACAGTAAAGCTGCCAATCAAGCGAAATTGACTGAAGCGCTTCAAGCATTGCGCGTTTCAAAATCAAAAATGAAGATTGATTCCTTGGCTTATGCTAGACAAATGGTACTTTGGAAGCAAGAAGCAATTTCGAAAACAGAATTAGAGCAAGTGCAATTGCGATTTGAAAATTCAAATTATGCTTATTTATCTGCTGTTACAAAATATGATGAATTGAAACGCCAATTGGACTTCAACGCTTCGCAATCTGCTCGAAATTTGCAGATTTCTGATGTGATGGAAAATGATTATTTACTGAAAAGTGAAATCAATGGCATTGTGTACAATATTTCAAAATCCCGAGGTGAAATGGTTAGTATCCAAACTCCTTTGGCTGTGATTGGTGATGCCAAAAATTATTTTTTAGAAATGCAAGTGGACGAAAAGGACATCATCAGAATCAAACTAGGTTTGCGTGTATTGGTAACACTCGATAGTTACAAAGGACAATCTTTTGAAGCCAAAGTTTCTAAAATTGTTCCTTATATGAACGAAAGATCACGGACTTTTTTAGTGGAAGCAGAATTTGTCAATCAACCTCCAGTTTTATATCCAAACACCACTTTTGAAGCCAATATTTTGATTCAAACTAAAATGAAAGCCTTATTAATTCCAAGGGATTTTCTATTCAATGAACAATTTGTATATAATGAGGAAGGTGAAAAAATCAAAGTAAAAACTGGATTAAAAGATTACCGAAAAGTTGAGATTTTATCGGGTATTGATGTAAATACTGTTATTTCAAAACCTGAAGAATGAGCCTTTCACTGACAGTTAGTATTGCCAAATCATTGTTGATGGCTCGTTTCAAGCAAACGATGGTTGCTGCTGTGGGCGTAACTTTTAGTATTACCATGTTTATTGGGTTGCTGAGTTTTATGTCTGGTTTGAATGATTTATTGGATGGTTTGATTTTAAATCGGACACCGCACATTCGGCTCTACAATGAAGTGCAACCTTCCAAAATTCAACCAATAGATCGTTTCAAGGAATTTAGTCAATCGCATAATTTTGTGAATTCGGTTAAACCAAAATCTTCAAAGCTAGAGATTTATAATTATGGTGCGATTTATCAAGCGCTAAAAAAAGACAGTCGTGTTTTGGGAATTTCGCCTAAAATTTCTTGTCAAGTTTTTTACAATGTAGGTGCAAGCGATTTGTCTGGAAATATTAATGGAATTGATGTAGAAGCTGAAAACAAACTTTTTTCTTTCAGTGAATATGTAGTTGCAGGCAATTTAATTGATTTGAAAAACACTTCAAACAGTATCATTTTAGGAAAAGGAGTTGCTGAAAAAATGTTGGCAAATATTGGTGATGTTATTCAAGTTACCACTTCCAAAGGTGAATTGGTACAATTGAAAGTCGTTGGTTTTTTTCAATCAGGCTTGAAGGATTTGGACAATGTTCAAAGTTATGCTTCCATTGAAACCACCCAAAAATTATTGGGCGTTGCAAAAAGTTATATTACTGATATACAAATTAAATTAAACGACATGACTTTGGCGCCTGCCATTGCCAAGGAATACAAAGAGATTTTTGAAGTTCAAGCGCTGGATATACAAACAGCAAATTCACAATTTGAAACAGGAAGTTTTGTGCGTACCTTGATTTCTTATACAGTTGGAATTACGCTATTAATCGTTGCAGGATTTGGAATTTACAATATTCTCAACATGATGATTTATGACAAAATGGATTCAATCGCAATATTGAAAGCCACAGGTTTTTCAGGTAAAGACGTAAATCGAATATTTATCACGATTGCGCTTTCTATTGGTTTTATTGGAGGATTTTTTGGACTTGTATTCGGTTTTACGATGTCTGCCTTGATAGACCAAATTCCTTTTAATACGGAAGCTTTGCCAACAATCAAAACATATCCAATCAATTACAATCCCAATTTTTATATCATTGGTGGAATATTTTCATTGATTACAACTTATTTCGCAGGATATTTTCCATCCAGAAAAGCGAGTAAGATTGATCCAGTAATTATTATCAGAGGAAAATAACATGAAAAATAAAATTCTCGAGGCTAAAAAAATTGTCAAGTATTTTCATGATCCAATGACAATCAAAGTATTGAACGACATTGAATTTTCGATTAATCAAGGAGAGTTTATTTCCATAATTGGTCGGTCTGGTTGCGGGAAATCGACCTTGCTTTACATTCTTTCAACCATGGATACTGATTATGAAGGTGAATTGATTATCGATGGCGTTACCATGAGTGGAAAAAAAGAGTCAGATCTTGCCAAAGTTAGAAATGAAAAGATTGGCTTTGTTTTTCAATTTCACTATTTATTGAATGAATTTAATGTACTAAAAAATGTGATGCTTCCTGGATTGAAACTGGGGAAATATTCCGCCAAAGAAGTTGAGCATCGCGCTTATGAAAAACTCAAAATGCTTGGAATTGAAAATGAAGCTTTGAAACTTCCCAATCAACTTTCAGGTGGGCAAAAACAAAGAGTTGCGATCGCAAGATCTTTGATCAATGATCCGCTGATAATTATGGGAGATGAGCCAACAGGAAATTTAGATAAGAAGAACAGTGAAATTGTTTTCGATATTTTTCAGCAATTGGCAATTGAGTTTAATCAATCATTGCTTATTGTGACGCATGACAATGAGTTTGCTGCCAAAACCAATCGAATTATTGAAATGGAAGATGGAAAAATTATCAGAATGTGATAGTTATTTTCCTTTGGCTTTGAGGATGATCAAAACGGTGTAAAGCATGATTTTTAAATCGAGCGCCAGAGACATGTTTTTTAAGTAAAGCAAATCAAATTTCATCCGTTGAAGCATTTGATCCACATTTTCTGCATAACCATATTTCACTTGTCCCCAAGAAGTAATTCCCGGTCTAACGGTTGTTAATTGCAAAAATTGAGGTTCTCTGGCAACAATTTGATCGATGTAAAATTGTCGTTCAGGTCGAGGACCCACCAAGCTCATATCTCCAACCAAAACGTTGTAAAATTGAGGAAATTCGTCCAATCGTGCTTTGCGCATGAATCTTCCTGATTTGGTGATTCTAGGGTCGAAAGTACTTGAAAGTTGAGGACCTTTTGACTCAGCATCCATATACATCGTTCTGAATTTGATTATTTTAAATTTTCTGCCATTGATACCAATGCGTTCTTGTCTGAAGAATATCGGTCCTTTGGAGGATGTTTTAACCGCAATGGCCAAGAAAATATAAACGGGAATCAGTAAAATTAATGCGATTAACGAAAGCGAAATATCGATAAATCTTTTGATACTTTTTTGCCAAATCGGCATTCCTTCGGGATTTACTTCTAGGAGTAAAACGCCGAAAATGTTAGTCATTTTTATCGACCCAGATAATATATCAAAAACATCTGGTAACACTTTTATTTTGATTCCAGTTCCTGATAATCGTGTGATAATTGAACTCAATCGTTGATGTTCCGTACTTTCTAAAGCAATTATCACTTCCTCAATTTCATATTTGGCAATTACTTTTTCCAATTCATCAACATGACCTAAGTATGTTAATTCGTCTTTTAAAAGGGTGTCGATTCCATTCAAGTTTACAAACCCAATAAATTGTGTTCCAATACTTTTATGAAGACTTTTGATTTCAGTATAAATACCTACCGCTTTTTCGCTTCCACCTAAAAGCAAGGCTTTAAATCCTTCTTTTCCTGTGTGAATTTTCTTTACTTGTATACTGGTGAAAATGATTCTTGGAATAAAAGAAACAATAAAATGAATAGCAAATAATGCCAAAAAAGATTGATAATAGTGCGCATAAGTTTGCACAGTATCATCTAAAAGAAAAATAAAAAAAATGGAAGTTGAACCAATTAATGTCCCGAAAAAAGTCAAGCTCAACATTTTCATTCGAAACATTCGTTTCACATCAGCATAAGTTCCTTGGAGAAAATAAAGGCCAAGCCAACAAATTGGAATAATTAAGATTCCGTAATAAAATGTGTCATTGATTTCGAGGGGAACTTTTTCAATGTAAATTTTTCTAAAAACGAAAAATAGTGCCCATGAAACGAAGGCCGTTAAAAAATCAATAATTATTAAGAAAGTTGCTTTCCGAGTTGACAACATTAGAAATGAATGATTTTGTAGTTATCAAAGTAAATGTCGCTCGATGTTTTTCCTGCGTCAATTTGCGCTTGCAAGTATTGTTCAAAATAATCCGCTGTGGTTGAACTTGAAACAATTTCTTTTAGATCGATATAGATTTTTTTCCAAGTTGCATCAGAAGCAGATTGCGCATTCAACTGAATATTTGGATTGATTTTATTTGTTCCAGGCAAAGTAATTCCTAAAACGCCTGTCAAAACATTGTTGGTAATTTTGTACTCAATTTCTAAATAGACTTCAGCACTTCCTTTTGGCAAAACCATTTGAGAATGCGTATAACCTGTCCACAAGGAATCACTTGTGGTCATGGCAATGTGACCACAATTTCCAGACTTTCCTGGGTCAGTATGAGGTATTTGTTCAATTGTGGCAGTTGAACTAGGATCAGTCGTAAATTTAATTCCTGCTGATTCAAAATCTTCTATGAAAGCAAAGTTGCAATTGGTGTAATATTGTGTTACAGGATTTATAGTAATATTTTCACCCTTCACCAAGGTTGCATACAACACATGAGGAGAACAAAAAGGATAGATTTTTTTTGTAGCTGCAATTCCGTTGTTTCTAATTGCTGGATAAATCATGATTTTTTTGTAACCGTCTAAAATCAAAGGCAATTTGATTGGCAATTCGAAAATCCCAATGATTTTTTCGTCAATATACACGTATGCGTCTGTAAAATTGTGATTCAATTCCCCTTCAATACCGCTAATTAATGGATTTGCTTGCAGTTGCCATTTTTCAATGGTAATCCATGTTGGTTCAGGATTATTTTTGACACAAGATGAGAAAATGAAAAGTAATCCAAATAAAAAAAACAATTTCATAAATAGCTTTTGAGTTTTAATTTTTAACGCTAAAATTTAGTTTATATTGTCAGATTAAGCAATGTTTGGCACCTTTAATTTTTCCATAATTTGAATAGCAACATCTAAGGCACGCAAACCGTCTTCTATCGAAACGATTGGTGTTTTGTTCAATGTTATTGCCTCGTGGAATGAAATTAATTCTTCTTTGATAGCGTTAGTGTTTTCAATTTCAGGTTGATCGAATTGAATTTTTTTACTCTTTTTACCTTTTCCTAATTCAAAAACAACATCAAAAGGATCTGCTTCGCCTATCACATCTTCCAATTTCATCATGTCTAGTTTCTTATTTAAAAAATCGATACTGATGT